>NZ_KV835915.1:0-35324 GCF_001838175.1 Corynebacterium sp. HMSC034A01
AGCCTCACACACAAACTTCCTGACACCCTCGCTCGGTGAGGTACTGCGAATCCGTCACGTGCGCGATGGCGAGGTCGTACTCGCCAGGTGTCTTGAACATCTGGTTCGTCTCACCGTCCGAGTCGGTGAACGGGTCCGCCACGCGCTTGCCGTCCTGCACCAGCACGTCCACGGTGCCGTCGCGGTAGAAATCGGCAACAGCACCGGTGCCCACCAGCGTGACATCGCTGCCGTCCTCCCCCGCCGCGGTGTCCACACGCTGCCACTGGCCAACGGTGTGGTTGAAGAAGTACATCTGCAGCTCGTGACGGTCGCGGGAGTGGCCGCGCCACGCAATCGACACCACGCTGTCCTTGGGGCGCTCCACCGCCAGCTCGAAGCGCTGGTACGGGAACGCGCGGCCGGTATCTTGTGCCTGGTCCATCTTGCGGACGTCCGCGGCACGGGTCTCGCCCTCACCGACGCGCGTGTCCAGCGCCGCCTGCGAGGAAGCGCCAATGTAGCCGGCGGACTTCGACCAGTCGATCGCCGCCGTCTTCGCGCCGAAGGCGGTCACGTCGGCGTCGGCGGTGCCGGTAGCGGTCAGGGGCGTGCCGTCGGAAAGCGAAGGCACCCCGGTGCGGGTTGCGCGCTCGACCTCGACCGGGTCGAGGGAGCCGTCGACGGGTTTGGTCACGTCGCGGTATTCCGGGCCGTCCGCCGAGCCGGGAGTGGCGGGCGCGGTGACAAAGTCCGCCCAGTTGTTGCCGGTGGACTGCACACGGTGCCAGGCGTAATCGTGCTTCTGCGCCTCCTCGATGGAGGTGAACCGCATGCGGCGGTCCAGCGGCACACCTGCCGACGAGCACGGCCCCTCCGGCGCGTTGGTCACCTTGCCCACGTCGTCGTAGTAGACACTGACGGCGTCGAGAAGCGTGCCTGCGGCATCCGTGATTGTGGCACCGTAGCCCTCCTGCTGGAAGGTGGCGTCGGTGGCAAGCGCGTCCTTCACGCCCGCCTCCGGACGGGCCACGGTGAGCACGCCACCCGGAGCCAGCGAAAGCCCGTCCGGCACCACCGCTGCCGGCTCCAGCATGCGGCGACCGTCGGCGGCACAGTAGTCCACGCGCAGCCCGGACAGGTCCGCGGGCGTGGAGCCGTTGTTGATGATCTCGATGTACTGCGCCTTCTGCCCGCCCTTGTCATCCGGGCGGCCGGCAGCGATCTCGTTGATCACCACATCGCCCATCTTCGGCTTTTGCACCTCAATGGCCTCGACGTCCGGGTCGTGCTCACCCGGGGTGCGCATCGCGCGAACGTAGTCCTTGGCGTTGTCGCCGGTGAACGCGACGCGCTGGTAGGACTCGCCGGAGGCGAAATCGAGCGTGTCGCTCAAAGGCTCGCCCGCGGTGCACGGGGAATCGACACGGTCGAACACGCCAACGGAGTCCACGACGTTGCGGTCCTTGTCCACCACCATCAAACCGAAGCCATCGACGGCGTTGAAGGAGGTGCCGTAGGTCGCGTCCGGGTGCTCCACCGTGGAGTCCGCTCCGGTGCGTGCGGCGGTGAACACCTCGCCGGGCGCCATCTCACCGTCGGGCAGATTGAGCTGCAGCATGCCGTCGTACACGCGCCCGGTGCCGGTGCAGCGGTAGACCTGCCACTCGGTGACGTCCACAGGCGCATCGCCCGTGTTGGTCAGCTCGAAGAAGTTATCGCCGGCACCGCCCGGGCCGCCGTTGGTGACCTCGGTGATCTTCACCGGCGAATCCACGCGCTGGTGCTGCGGGGCCTCTGCGTTGCGACGCCCAGGGGTCCTCTCCGCCACAATGAAATCCCGGCGGTCATCGCCCGTGATATCCACGCGCTGCCAGGATTCCCCGTGCAGGCCGTTGAGCACGCCGGGCAGCGGCTGGCCCATGGCGCAGAAGCTCTCCACGTCCTCGCGTGCGGACCCGACGCGGTCCACGATCTTGCCGTCCTGGTCGAATACGAGCAGGCCGTACTGGGTGGCAAAGGAGATGTCGAACGTGGTGTCCTGCGCTGCGCGGATATCCGCGCCCGCCTGCCCGGAGCGGCCCGCAGTGAAACGCTGGCCGGGCTCCAACACCACGCCGTCCAGCTGCTCGGCGGACACCTGCGGCACAGACGCGCGCACGCCGGTGCCGATGCAGCGGTACACGCTCCAGCCGGTCATGTCTTGCGGCGCGTCGCCGTAGTTCTGCAGCTCGAGGAAGATGTCGCCGTTGCCGTCCGGGCCGGTGTTGGTCATCTCCGAGACCAGCACGTTCGCCCCGCCGGTGGTGTGCGGCTCCTCGTGGGTGTACTCGGGCGTTGTCTCCTCGGCGGCTTCGCCCACCTCGATCGCACCCGCGGTGCGCTTCACAGCTACGAAGTCCGCGGCGTTGTCGCCGGTATTCGAGACGCGTTGGTAGGACACGCCGCCCGTGGCATCCAAGCTGGCGTACGGCAGCGGAGTCCCGTCAGCGGCGGCGGAATCCTGGTTGTCCGCCCAAGCAACTCGGTCCCAGATGTCACCGGAGGCGTCGTACAACACCACGCCCGCGGCCCCCTCGGTGAAGTCGCGGCCACCCTCATCGCGCGGCACCACGACAGCCTCTCCGGGCCCAAGCTTCTCGACGGGCATCCGCCCCGCCCACGCATACCCCGCAAACCGGCGCCCGAACTGGTTGACCACGTCCACGCGCAGGTCCGCGACGTCCACCTCCGTATCGCCGAAGTTGGCGATCTCAATCAGGCCCTCCCCGTCCGCGCCAGTGTGCGCGACCTCGGAGATGAGCACGTCGCCGCGCTTTGGCGCCGCCGACGGCTCGGTGGCATTGTCCTTGCCCGGGGTGCGCGGCGCGCGGATGAAATCCGCGGCGTTGTCGTCGGTGTCCTGGGTGCGCTGGAAGCTCTCGCCGGCGGCGGAGTCCGTGGTGTTGGCCAGCACAGTGCCCTCGCCACACGCCTGGTTAGCAGTGCCCGGGAACTGGATCGCGACTGCGTCGACGTCCTCGCCCGAGCTATCGCGCAGCAGCGCGCCGTAGGACTCGTTGGCCAGCGAGGTTGTGTACCGCTGCTCCACGTCCGCGTCCGCGATTGTGGACTGATCGCTCTCCCGCGCAAACAGCCAACGCTCCCCCGCGCCGATCGTGCCCTGCAGCGTGTTCTGCGGCGCTGACGCCACCGAGCCCGTGCCGGTGCAGCGGAACAGCTCCCAGCCGCTGACGTCCACAGGCTCATCGCCCCAGTTGGCAATCTCGATGAAGTTGTCGTGGTAGCCGCCGGGGCCGCCGTTTGCGATCTCACTGATGACCACCTGGCCGCCTGGCTGAGCAGCCGCGTCCGCAGCCTTCGCCGGCGCCACCGCTGCCGCCATCGGCAGCGCGATGACGACGCTGGACACAAGGGCGGTGCACCCGCGCACCGCCCGTTTCCGAATTCCCATTTTCAGTTCCTTAGCAATACGTTGCGCCCCTTTCTGGGGCGCATGCAAAGGAACTTATAGGTGAAATGGGAACCTACGATTATCTTAAGGTTAAATGTGAATTAACTTAATTCTCTTAGGCGGGTGGGGACGATGGGAGGCAAAATAGTTACCTCAAAGCATAAATCGCTGCGAGAAGCTAATTAGTACCCACTTGAATCGCAAAGATACCAAGAAAGCTTCCCTAAGTGTCCGACATAAGGAGCACCCCTACGGTCTTCTGCTTTTTTAAGACCACTTTGGCCCCCTCAGTACCCCTAGTGCAATCACCCCGGTTCCCGCGCCACGCGTGCGCAAATCAAATCCACTTTCAAAATCCACCGCCATACCGAGATTGAGACTGAGGCTCGCGCCTACAACCTTCCATACAGTACACAGCAGCTGTTGCAAAGGAGTGAACTGAATCAGAGCGAAACCCTACAGGTCACGAAAGATGGACCGTTGGTAGTCAAGTATGCGAGAGGCAACCGACCTAGGCTGCCCATACGACGGGAAGTGATGAAGCCAGATTGCGGCATCGGCATTCAACTCTATGAGGTACGCATCTTCGCGCTTGAAATTCCGCGCGATGAGATCCACGCCTGCAATCTTCAGATTTGGCACGGCTCGGACAGCATCAATAGCCAGTCTTTTGAAGTCGTCGCTTAATAACTCCAACGTATCTATCGAATACCCACCTTGCGAAACGTTATTCGTACCGTTAAGAAAGACCACTTGACCATGTTCTACACGCGTTTCTAAGCCTAAGCCTTGCCTCAAGAGAATTCGATCGTCGACGCTGACCTGGAACTTCTGCAGGTAGGCGTTCCTTGAACGCGCCTCAAGAGAACGCGCCAAAAGCTCAGAAACTGTACTGCTGCCATCCCCAACAACGAATGGCGGCACTCTGCTCACGGCTCCGACGACCTCTTGATCCACCACAAAAGCACGCGTGTCTAATCCTTGCACTTCCTCTTCGACAAGCACGTTTTGCCGCCTTCGACCAGCAGCTTTCGACCAAGCAGCACAGAACTGTTCTTGCGTCGTAATGCCGGTACTCACCCCGTTCCCCTTAGAACCTTCACTGGGTTTCACCACAACGCTCCCTGAAAGCTCCGACGCAAACCCCCACGCTTCAGCCATTTGACTAGCTTCAAACTCCGTGCCCCTCGGGACTGGGAGACCCGCAATTGAAAACAGCGCTTTGGAAAGGCTCTTCGATCTTGCGATAACCTCCGCGTTTGCCCCCACTACAGCAGTCGAGAGACCACGCGAGGTCGTTATGAGCTCGCTACCGTCAAAGAAACCGATAACGCCTCCCCCTAAGCGTCTAGTCTCCCACCCTCGCTGTCGCGCTTCGCGATAAAGCAACTGGGTGGTGCTCAACCATTTTTCGGCAGTATTAAGCGGTGTTTCGCTACCGATACCGAGATCGCGTAGAAAACGTTCACTGTGCTCAAAATAATTAGATGCCATCTACCTACAACCCGACAATCACGCCATTCAAAATTGATCGAAGAAGCCTTCTTAGAACGCCCGTTTCAACCTAACCGCCCGCAGCGGTTGTACGGTCAATCGATCGTATAATTGAGCCCGTACGGGAGCGAATCAGCATCTCAACAAACCAGTCAACTGCAGCTTCAGTTCCCGTTAGGCTTAATTGCAAACCCCGCTCACTCCGAAAACTCAATACGCCCAAACCAGCAAGTGCGCTATACCGCTCGACCCAATTTTCGAGCTTAGAATATCGGAGTTTCCCACGGACCTCGAGCATGATCGTATCCGTCTCACCAATATGGCTATCGGGAAAATAGGTGCGTGCTAGCTGGTCAGCTACATCTCTGCCTTCCCCACTCCAGGGCCAATGTTGAAGGTCAATATCCGGGTTTGCGTTCACCTCAAGGATGCCCCACTTCTGCCCTTCGGGATCAGCCGAAATGTCCTCGGCGATAATATCGATCCCCAGCACCTCGGGCGATCCAAAATGCTCCGGTACTCTCTCACAGATCTGAGTAAACCCCGGATGTACCTGATCGGTACGGTCGTGCGCATCTCCACCTGAACCGACATTTGCCACTGTTCGTAGCAACACTTCTGCCCCCTCACTGGGAACAGAGTGGAAACTCAGCCCCTGCTGACTTAGACAAAGCTCAGCATGTTCGTCGGTAAGGAGAGGATGGTTACGGGTCGACGGATTTAATTCCCTACGCTCGTTCTTCGTTGAAACAAGTTGCGCAACTGTGGATACGCCGTCGCCGATCACATGCGAAGGCTTCCTCTCTGTAACAGCTTTCAGCGAGGAGCCGATGGTCAGCATACGATAATCCCTGCCGAAGATTTGTTCTTCAAAAATGGCCGAATTTCCCGCCATATCTAAAGCTTTACGGAAGCCACCAATATCGCGGATTCCCATCGTGACACCGCGACCGTGAGACCCGCCATTAGGTTTTAGCACCCCAGGAACAAGTCCAAGCGACTGGATCTCCGCGAAGACTCCATCAGGATCGCTCTGAGCGTTTCCGACATCATAACTTGTTGGAACCCTCAACCCAGCTTCTTGTAATACAGACTTGGTGGTGGCTTTATCCCTCGCCAACCTGTGGGCAGCCATCCCCCGGTCTGCTGACATTAGGCCACGGAAGAGCTCTACTTCGCCCTTATAGGCGGCACCCCAAACTGGTAGATGGTCACCTTTGCGCTTAGGAGGGTTAATAACTCTAATGTTGCGACGGAGAAGCGCTCGCCTAAAAAGCCAAACTTTGTTCCCAGGACCTGTTTCTGAAAAATCGATTGCTTCTGCGACCTGCGTCGCAAACTTCGGGCGCGATGACACCAGTCAAACCCTCACATTTCGTCGAATCGTCAAACCACTATCAGGGCTACCCGCGACGCGGAACACCAAATACTGGCCAAGACAGCCAAGCGTTCCTCCGCAGAACCCCGTAATGATTCAGCCGAAAACTATGGCCACTTCGGTGGATTTATCGGGATATCCAGTAATCTGCAGTCCACCTTAGTGATTAATCGCAGAAAAACGGATAAATCGTACTGATCTGGTTTTGAGACCGACAGGAGCGGCTTAATAACTGCCCTGCTATTGAATGGATTCAACGGCTCACCGTAGAAGTCTTTCTCCACACTAGAAGGGCCGTGCCAAGTTCCCATGCGAATACTCCAATAGTATTCGTCAAACGGATCGAGCCAGTCTGAAGGACGACCACCGTCGTCGATCAGCTCCTGAAAACTCTTCGAAACCCTGGATAGGTACTCATCTTTCCCGTAACGCAGCACCTCATCCTTTGCTTTCCTGGACAACTTGCGATGGTAAACCGCAGCCATCTGTGTTGCTTGCTTAGGCTCTTCAAGGCCAGCGTTCCATTCGAGTTTCCGGTAATTACTTTGACCAAGTTCGAGAATGTTAGCGCTAAATACTGCTGCCTCCGAGTTACCGATGACCTCACTTAGGGGTTCTACTGCAGACCAGTGATGATCCCAGTAGTGAGCTTCTTCCAGCGCGGTTTTCATTGCCCCCTCTGGCCTTCGGGTGGGGACTTCAAAATGAGGTATACCGAACAGTTCGGAGATGTGGGAGGCAACCCGACGGTCAATCAATGTCCCGGCGTTATTCCCGTAGGTGAAGGTCTTCAAATTGACCCCCGCTGCAATACACACTGCGAGCAATACTCGAGAGTCGAGGCCGGCAGTGAGCGCAGCCCAAGTTTCGCGACCATCTGACAGAGCCTTCATCCCTTTGACCGAAAGGTCCAGAACCTGTGCGGCGGCCTTCTCTGTTGAGATTTGCGGCAGCGGTCCTCTTGGCCAAAACCGCTGAAGCTGCGGGCTTCCCAGTTTGAGCACAAGGTTAGGTGGCAAGATACGCACCCCCTCGTAAGGGGTGAAGTTGGCAGGAAACGAACTTGAAAAAGGAAGTTGGCTTTTTACAACCCGCCTGCCGTTCCGTTTCGCCAACAGTAAGGCGTGAGAAGCAATGGCAGTGCCGTCGGCGCTATAAAATATGGGGCGCATACACGTCGCATCACCGGCCACTTTGACGCACTCCGTGTCCCCGTAGAGTATTGCGAAGCGCCCAACAAGATTGTCCATCGACTCGAAGAGACCTTGTTCGCCATCACTTGCCAATCGCGCCAGAAGGGCTTCAACAACCCCCTGACCATCATCACCGACTGATACACAAGTGCCAATTACCACGATAAAAGCACCCGACGATCGGTCAGATTTAGCGGATACCTCTGTGTTATCAGCCACGAAAAAACCAGGCAACAATGGGCCTTTAACGAAGCCGTCCGGACATTCCGAAGCCTTCGTGTCGAGGATAAACCCCCTACGGAAAGCAGACACAACCATGGGTCAATCACCTTCGATAATTCGGCTGAGACACGCAGGATTGGAAAGACAACGTTGACCTGCAAGCATCTTCGTCACACTTTGCACTATGTAACTCTGTTCAACATTAGACACTGAAGCGATGCTATTTGCGATTACTCGAGTAGGTATCCAGATACAGGCTGAAATCCTTTCCACGCAGCAAATCCGCTGAGAGTCTTCCTTCTGCCTCAATAAACTTCTGTCCCAGCATTTTATCGATCTTTTCGAAAATCTGCCCATGGTAGGTACCACCCGGGTGTGGCGTAATTTCTCCGAGTACCACCTGCCCTTCAGAACACAAGAAATCTACCCTGATAAATGGCGCCGGCGTATTGATCGATACTCGCGAGGCATACTCCAATACTTCCGGGGGAAAACCGGTTCCTTGATAACGGTGGCGACGTCGATCCACATATACTTGCTCGCCGTCCGGGAGATAGAAACAGAAGAGATTCCGCGAATGCTCGTCCGCATTGCGATGAATTTCCTCGATGAGCACTGGCTCGCCATAAAACGTGAATACCTTTAGATCATATGCTGGCTTTTCATATGTCCCCACCAGCTTTTCCACTATCCACTTACGCTTTTTTGCAAGCGTGCGCTCATCAAACTCTGCTCGGACACCTTGGTGAAAAGACTGATAGGTAACTCCGGAGTAAACGGAGGTTGCGGTCAAATCATCGCCGATCAGAAACACGCCACGAGAGGACGAGCCATGCATGGGCTTAATGACGGTACGCGGCGCAACTTCAATTTCCGCGAACGGCACAGACGACTTTATGACACCGGGTGTCGGAACTCCTAGGGCCTCCGCAAACGAACGATCCTGGTTTTTAGGATTGCCTCCACGAGCGATGTTCAAGCCATGTTTTTTCAGTTCAGCTTTAATCAGACGCGTGTGAGAGATGCTAGCCCTAAAAGATACCCCCACTCGATCCGTTACAACATCACCAGCGAAAGAGCTTTTAACATCTTTCCAGCTTAGACGGCTATAGAGGTTCTGGAGAGCTTTCTTCTTCCTCGCTGAATCTAGGCTTCCATCTTTCCTGAGAGCGGAAATGCATCGATACACTTCCTGAAGCGAGCGCGAATAGTCATTGCCCGCCCGTCTCGCCTCCGCGACGATGTCGCTTGGCAATTTCTTTTCCGAACCGGGCTCAGCCACTTGAACTCTCCTTAGCAATCCACGGGGCAGTTCGTTTACAGGTCACAAGCGACTCGCACATTGAACACTGCCTCTTTCAGTAACCCAATCGTCTGGGCCATCAAAGCCAGTCCAGATTACACGACTCTCACCTTCCGCTTCCCCGAAGACTCGTGTTACAAAGCAGCGAGACCACGCGACGTTCATAGTCTGTCGACAGCAGGGTTTCCTTGACAGGAATCCATGGAACAGCCATAACGATTGAGCAGCTACCAGAGCACAGTCATCCGCCCCCACCTAGCTAGCCACCCACCTTCAAACGCACGTTCTTCCGTAACCGCTAGGTTAACCGGCATCCACCATACAGCCCCTCCCCCCCAATCCTGAACACGGTTTCTACTAGATTTGAAATCGCGCATTAACTAAGGCCTATCATTTCTGTGGTGGGCATTTCCAACGGAATCGTAGGAGCCCAACTTCAGCACTGTGGGCGACCGCCCTACGAGAATTATAGAAGGATGACAGCGATGAGTAGCGCGTTTCTAGGCCACACAAGATTTAGCCTCTACGATCCGGCGTCTCCCTCCTGGCGCCTGTCAAGGAAGTCGGGGCGCAGTAACCGCCGAGGCTACGAGCGTGAACTATATTCTCCGTCCCGCATGAACAGTCGGATGACGATTTTTTTCGACCACTCCCTGCCAGTTTTAGAGGACGCAAGTCGACACCACAAGATCTTCCACCTCGTCAGTTTTTCGGAGGAGCTTCCCGAACACTATGCAAGTCATCTTAGAAATGCGGCAGACAGATTCCCTTGGCTCAGTTTGGACCTTCGCACACCGAAGAATAGAAGGGGTACCTCTCTCGACAGTTTTGCACGTGAAACTCTTTCGGAAGGCGATATTTTCGCTGAGTTCCGTTTAGATGACGATGATCTCCTCGCAAGTACCTACTTTGACGCTTTAGGTGAATACGTGGCAGCGCCATTCGTGGGTTCCTATGTCTCATTAGGTCTCGGCATACAAGCGTTTTTCGATGGATCCAACTTCCGAGAACCCAGGATCGAACACAGGCCAAAAATCGCTATCGGTTTAGCGAGAATCTGTAGCTTCGGCATCGATGGTGAACTGGTCGGCCCGCCACGAGCTCCACACACCAAGGCAGATCGAAAAGCTCCGGTCATAGTCGATAGCCGCTCCATACAATTTCTGCATACCCTGCATCTAGACCAAGACTCCGGAGTCGATAAGCCCGAAGGCGATCTTGGTAACCGTTTTCGCAACTATCTCCAACAGCCCAAACCAAACGGGGAGTTGGAGGATCATCTTTTCCCAAGCATTCAGTTTAAAGAGTGGAACGACAGCGACCAGCTGAAGGCAGTTCTCGGAGCCCACGCTAACTTTTCCAGCATTTACTCACTAGCCCAGAAAGCGCGCCAACATTTTAGACGGCCGATCTTCTAATCAGCCTTCAAGAGCTTGCTTCGCCGAGGATGGCTGGCCAACACGGGGGCAGGCTGATTCAACTTGGTGAAACAGCTATGAGTTCAATGGATCTGATGCCATCTTGCCTCACTTCGAGTGGTGCGCTACGAAGCTTTGGATCTTTCGAAGATAGGAATCGTGCGTGTAGTTAAGTTTTAGCACCTCTCGAGCGCGTTCTACCTGTGAATAGTACTCTTTCGGATTTTCCCGGAATGTTTGGATAATTTCCGAGACGTCCTCGGGAGAGCAGTAGACGGCAGCACGACCGAAAACCTCTTCATAGTGAGGCGGAAGAATCACAACCAAATTGGCTGCGATAGCTTCCAAGATCGACCGCCCGAAGGCTTCAATGGCGTTGGTGTTCTGGAAGAACACGTAAAAATCTAATGAATGTAAGAAATCACGTACTTTCTCTTGATCACGATCGAGCAACTCCCAGTCCGTTGGCGGCTCAGTTTGCCCCAAAACCTTAAGGGCTATATCCCGTCCCCCCATGGCACGGACTTTTACTGAACCGTCGTTCGGGTAGGCAGCTAGTAATCGTTCGCGGGTCTCAGGCCACTTCATTCGATCATCTCTGGAGTGGCGCCCGATAACCGGTATCCTTCTCCCACTAAAGTCAATCTTCTGCTTCTGCCAGTCTCGCGGGTCGACAATTCCCGGCAGGTCGAAGGTACACAGCTCGAAATCATCTAGGTACGTTTCTATAGCTCTCCGTACTTGCGGCCCCTGAGGAGCCCAAACAGGATCTGTACCAAACATGAAGCGTGCATGCTCTGTGCAGTCACGCACCAGATACCTAATATCAGTCCCATCCCTTTCGGAAGGAGCTTGGTTAGCCAGGATTACTAGGCGGCCCACATCCAGTTTCGACGGCTCGTCGGGCGGAAATTGAAGGATAGGGGGGTACCTCAGAACCAACAATTTCGCGGATGCTTCGTCGTCATAGAAGATCTGATCGACGATCCCCTCGTTCAATAATGTCTGAACTTGGTCATTCAGGTTCTCGATCTTATTGCTCATGAATCGCGCGGCTTCCAAGTGCAAAATCGCCACTTTGAATCCCGCCCCCGTAAGAGCTTTTACTTCCTCGAGCATTGACTTCTGTGGCCCGCCATATTTCTTCCAGTCACCCGCTAGGACAACGTCATAGCTAGTTTCGAAGTCATCTTGTGCACCGCTAATGCGACGTGGAGCAAAAATCGGAACTGAATTCTGGTCGTCGATATTGAGTCGAAGTTCCTGACTCCCGGCGGTTGAATGCCACAGTTTGTAGGCAGATTTATAGCTATCTCTGGTTGGGTGGCTCCACCCTGCGGAAAAATCACTTCTCGAGAGACTATCGCTGAGGATTCTCACGACTGTGAGCGGTTTATCGATAGTGACCACTTCTCGACCGGTTTCGATTCCAATTCGTTCGGCAAGCTCCGTATCTGCAGCTTTCCGTACAGGCATAAACCCACCTAGACGCCGTAGCAAAGGTACTCGAACCATGAGAGACGAGGCGTTACCAGAACGGTAACTATAGCCAAGGAACACTCGTCCGAGGTCCTCGCCGCACCGAACCGCCCCGACCTTGCATGCGGCAACGTTTGGGTCGTCCAGCATCTGGCGCAGCTGGAACTCAAGCCGTTGCGGATGCGACCAGTCGTCATCGTCTTGGCCTGTGTAAAATTCGCCGCGCGCAAGCGTTAGGCCACGGTTTCGACACACATAGGTGCCGCCATTCTCTGGCATCTTCTCCACACGGATCCGATCGTCCCAGGTAGCTACTTCATCGAAAAGCGAATCGTACTCTGGACCAGAAGCATCGTCGACAATGATCAGCTCAAGATCGCTTACTGTCTGATTTAGGATAGATCGAACAGAAGTTTCTAGCTCATCGCGATTCGGCCGGAACGACGTCATGACGACCGAGATCAGCGGTCCAGTATCTTGTTGCATATCGATTCGAGCCACGTCTGCCTTGGCGGTCAGTCGATCGAAGGGCTTCTTCTCGGCAATTTCTAATTCCACTGGGGCGATCCCCTCCGCCACAAAGCGGAGATTAAAGTTATTCAGCCATTCTGCATAGTCCGCGTCTGGGTTAGAAACCTCAGTTCCAAATCGGTATGGGTTTTTGAGCTCAGCACGAAGGTACCCACGATCCGAATTGTCAGTTTCCTTCCACTTTTTCAAAAGAGCACGAACGTCGTCGTCTTTCTTTTGAAGGATCAGTGCCTGGACGCAATTGCGTCGCCATTTCTTCACCTCGCGATCGTATGGAAGCAGACCCAAAGCTGCGCGAAGTATTGTTAGCCCGACCATTTGCTCGCTCTCGGTTTTGCTCGAGAGGAGTAAATAATTAGCCACTTCTCCAACTACTGTCGGGTTCAGGCTCTTCCTGATAACCGAGCGCATCTGGCCGATCCCGCCCTCTGTATACGCATGCAGAAGATCGCCGCGCAATTGCCGCCAACTTGTTGGCGAACCAGCAGCCTCGGTAGCCAAAATGTCTAGGTAGCTATTCGCCTGCGCTCTCCTAGCTGTCGCGATGGCCGCCCCTCGCCGGCGGGAAGAAATTCGCGCGTAGTCCCGCAGCAAGTTGTCCGTATTAAGTCTACTGGCAGCGCTGGAACGCTCATCAAGCCAGGTCACCCGATTTCGCACGTTTAATTCTCCCTCAATTCGTTAATGTACGCCTCGAAAGTTGCACCGTCCCACAACTTTGGCAAGTGCTGCACTGCACGTCCCTGTTGCAACTCATACAGTTCGGGGAGCTCAAGCATGCGCTTGACCACCGTCGGCAGACCGTCTGGTTTGACGTACAATGCACCATCTCCATACGTCTCTTCAGAACCTGGGCGCATGACAACAACGAGTCCCTCCGACATCGCTGACAACACCTCCAACGACGGACGGGTGTGTGGCTCTCCCATATCGACCCAGAAATCAAGTCGTTCAGTTAGGTCAGCGAAGTCGTACTCCTCCAAAGAGACGAGCTCCGCACCTTCCCTCAATAAGCTTTCAATTCGCACACTGGAATCATCAAAATCGTCAACTAACAGAACGTCATAGACTTTATTTCCCATATAAGCGCCCTTAATTTCGGACAGCTTACTTGGCCAATTCTTAGGCTGGGGAGCGCGACCTCGACCAATCACAGGCTTCGATTCTGGATCCAACATACGAGTCTGACGCGTACCAAACGGACTCAGCCCCACCCAGTCATCCAGGATCCGAATATCGGCTTCCTGTTTGCCGAAAACTTGACAAACGCCGGCCAGTGCATTTCGTCCTAACGCACCCTGCATAGGATCTCTCAGATCCTTACCAGAAGCGACGAACAGAATCTCCTCCGCGGACACCTTGCTGGTCGTTTCTTCAGCAAATTCGAAAGCTCGTGCATCACGAACGATCAAGTAATCGAACCGCACTATGTTCTGGAATGAGAAGAACTGCACCCCAGTCTCCTCTAACAGTGTCAACACCCTCTGATTCACCAAAGGGAGAGCCGAACCCTCGAAACTATGGTGATGCACGATGGCCACCCGATAACCAAGTGAATCAAGCAACCGCAACTCGGCGACTGCTGATGCTTGTGTAACATCATCGAGTTTCGCATCGAGAACATAGCCGAAATCGAAGACGCCGAAATCAGTTCCGCGCTTATTTCCCTCCATATCTGCGGGCAGAGCTTTCACCTCGAGCTTCGTGTTGCCTGCACCGATTCCACGATGTGCCGTCGTGAACGCTGAGTGGTAGAGCATCCGAGACGGGTTCTGGAACCCCCTGAGTATTTCCCCTGAGGTCAGCGAGCGTTCGTGTGTACGTGTGAAAGACAGTGGCGTTTCTGAGCAGCATCCGACTTTCTTCCCGAACGCTTTTTGCAATCGCAAGGTGAACTCCTCATCAGCTCCACGATTCACCTCATGCCAACCTCCCATGGCTCGAGCATCTTCGGTTCGGACCAGCAATGATGACATGTTATTTTGCGAAAACTCGGGTCTCCGATTGATGCGAGTGAACTTGAGTTCCTCTGTAACTCGGGCATGCTTCGATATAGAACCAACCAGATCAGGATTCTCCAACAAGTATTCGACTTGTTTGGTAATTTTCTGTGGATGTGACCAATCGTCGTCGTCGTGAACGGTTACAAATTCGCCTTTTGCAAGGCGGAGCCCCTCATTTCTAGCGACATACGCGCCACGATTCTCATCTAGATGGACCAGCTTCGCAGTCGGATACTCCGCAATGATTTTTTTCAGCGCATTGACGTTCTCTTCACTCGAACCGTCGTCAATAACTAAAATCTCATGATTCTTCCAACTCTGCGCGGCCAGGGAACTCAACGCAGTCCTGATACGAGGCGCTCCCTCGAAGGTCGGCACAATAATGCTCACCAATGGCCGAGATTCAGGCTCGATAACTGAAGACAGAGATTCGGCCTCAAGCTGATCTAGGTGGGTCATGTTGTCATTGTTGAATTCGAGCAGGTTGAGGCCGCTCGCTCGATAAATCGTGTTTACGGCATTCAACCAGTGCTCCGCATGCCCAGGTTTGCCTGCAAACTGGTTCGCTACTGTGAAGTGATACTGAACTGGGTTGCTCTTCTTGAGCCCCAGCGTTTCAAGCATGTATGCAGCAGTCTCCCAGTCGCCGCATTCTCCGACAATTTCTGATAGAAGAAGACGATCCTCTCGACTCAACTTGTTTTTCCCGAATACGGCGGCAGCTACCACGAGAATTGTCCGCGCGTCCTCAAGGTCCGATTCATCCAGACGCTGGTTACCCAGCACATGCGCCAGAGCAAGAAGGACATCCGCATCCCAACTCTTAACAGTCTCAAAATCCGAAAGGTCATCTTCCCTCAGCGCACGAAGGATTGAGATCAGCTGGCTGTAGGAATAGAGATTACCCGATGCCGCCCTTGCGAAATTATCGCGGATCTTCCGGCTTTTTACCTTTAGTGCAAACCGCGAAGCAGCCTTAGGTGCTTTGTTAATCGACCGAGCAACGTCCGCTTCTCGGTCTTTAACGGAAATCCTTTGCGATTCCAGTGGAGATACGGAGGATGGGACTGACTGCCTCGTCGCCTGTTCCTTCGTCTTTGTAGCTTGTGGCTGGCCAGCCTTCTTTGACTTCTTCGCCGGAGTTACAGGATCTTTCGAATGCCCTGCGCCAAGGCCCGACTCTGAAAGTACAACGGAGTTTAGGTCGCTCTGCTCTTCAACTAACTTTCGCACCTTTTCAAATTGCCGATTTGAGGCAGCCCTTGTGTTTACCAGATAACGATGGATTACGGCTGCGGCGGCAATCAAAGTCAGTACCGCAAGCGATAGAAAGAAAAGGGTGGCTGGAATTTTTCCGATGATGGCCAGCACAGCAGCAGCGACTGCCGATACAGCTCCAGCAAGTGTAAGAATCTGTGTTTTGCTAAATCCCTTTGCCATTTTTACACCTTAAAACCCAAACTTTTTCAGCTTTTCTTCAAACTCTTCGGCACCATTACTCACCCCAGTATCTCGCAACTGCTGGGCAATAGCATCACGGATGTCTGACTGGCCCATTTCAGAAACAGCGCTCTTAACCTCTTCCACGGATGTCGCGATCATCCCCAAGCCCCTTTCAGCCATTCCCTTTGCCCTGCGCACTTGATCATCGGTCTTGGTCTGCGGATTAGGCACAAAAATCGCTGGCAACTCTGAAACGACGCTCTCTTGAACTGAGTTGTAACCCGCTGCGAAGATCGCCGCGTCGAACGCCTTGAGATATTTGAGAACTGGATAAGCACTGAACTTCAATACATCATCATGCTGGAGTTCGAAATCTTTCTTCAAAGGATTCGCGACTAAAACCGGCTCCCACTGCTCCCCTAGTCCACGAACTGCAGCGATAGCGACCGACTTCAACTGGTTTGTATCGTTTACCACTCCAGCCCCTAGCTGAATTAGGAACAAGCGTCTATCGCGTGGCAACCCAAGCTGCCTCCGGGCCTCGTCTCGTTCTAGCAACTCGCTACGGCCAAGCAGCGTCACAGGGTTAACATAACTTGTCTGTATTTCTTTTTGGTGGCTGGGTTCAGCTTCGACACAGCCATAGTCTCGCGGCACGACCACCCCGTCAACAAATTCTGCTGGCCGTTGACGTTGTGCGCTTTTCCTAAACACTTCATGTCGCCAACAACCCCGTTGCAACCAAATGAGCGGTACGCCGGCCTGGCGAGCTGCCGCCGTGACCCCTCGATACACATATGTGCCGTCAAAAATGATCATTTCTGGCTTATACCCCTTGACAACTGCGCCTAGGTGCGCCTTTAACAGAGGATTCCAAACGGCTCCATTCAGGCCGAGATCGCCATAGGATGGGAAGTACACAATTTCCTTCGAGCTTTTACCTAGGACGTGATACGCACTTGAGAGGGTATAGATCAGGCTTTGCCCATTAAGGAAACGTGAGATAGCCGCTAAACGAGTTAAATGCCCCAAACCTGCACCGTTACTGCTAACTAGCAAGACCCGGTGATTCGGGGAGGATGAAACCGGCCGACAGTTTTGCTCGATCCGTCGAGTCATTTCCTCAAAGTCTGATTCACTAATCCTGTTTTTCCCTGCTAAGAGGCGGGATCGTAGTTTTGACCAACGCAAAGGACTCTTCTCACTTTCGTACATGGACTTAAATCAAAGCTTCGAGGCTCACCCGCTGTTGTCGTCGACGATGTGAAGAGCTGGCTGCCCGTAATCGACAATGGTGCTCTTCAACAAGGCGGATGCCTCATCGACCCGCTTCCGAGCTCGCAGTTTGTTCCACTTCTCGTAAATTGGAGCAATTTCTCCGACCGCCCCATCCGCAACCACCTCTCCATCGTTAATCCAAATAACACGGTTGCACTGTTTTCGAATAGTCGATGCCGAATGTGAAACTACGATCACGGTTCCGCTATCTCCAAGAAAGCTGTCCATGCGCTGGCGTGCCTTAATCGCGAAGGTCGAGTCACCGGTTGAAAGAGCCTCATCCACCATTAAAATCTCCGAGGCTGTCTCGGTAGCGATTGCAAACTTAAGCCGCGCTTTCATTCCCGAGGAGTACGTTTTAAGTGGTCGGTCGAAAGCATCGCCCAGTTCAGTCCACTCTCCGATTTCCTCTGCTCGGCACTTGCTTTCTTGCCTAGTCATCCCCTGCGCCAAAAGTCCTAATCGGGCATTTACTCGGCCAGATAGGTCCCCTTGCAGAGCCGCAGAGACGCTTAGCAGGGAAGGCGTTGATGAGACAAAGACGTCGCCGAAAGAAGGCGCGATCTGGCCTGACAATATCGAGAGTAGCGAGGATTTACCGGATCCGTTCCTCCCCAAAATCCCGATAGACTCGCCACGGTAGATAGCGAAACTTACACCTTTGAGTGCCTCAACACTTACCCCTCTTCCGAGAAACGGAAGGAGATATGCGGAACCGCTGGTGCTCAGGCGGTACGTCAAGCCCACGTTGTCGGCTACCACCACTGGATCATTTGAGGGTTGCATAGCGCCCCTCCGCTGCCCAGAAGTACACAAATCCTATGAGCGTCAGCCCGAGGCTCCAGCATGTTATATAAGCCCAAGTAAAAGCAGACGGTACCGTGCCATCGAGCACAGAGACTCTCGCTGCTGAAAGAAACTGGTGCACCGGGTTTAGTTTCATCAGAAGCTCGAGCGTCGGATGATTGACAAATCGATCGATAGAGAAGAAGATGCCCGATAGAAAGAACAAGCCGCGGACGACCAAATTCACCAACGACCGCAGGTCAGGAAGAAATGCACACGCGCGAGCAACCACGAAACTGCAGCCGAGGCTGAAAAACTGCATTAATACATAGACAGGGACAACCAACACCACTGTCCAGGAAACCGGTTTGTCAAGCTGCCACAAAAGCGCAAGACCTACTGCCACCAGTGCGGGGACTATGCCGTCAATCGCATGCTTCAAGGTCTCGCCTATGACCACAGCACCCCTTGGGAAATTGAACGACGACATAAGTGCGCGGGATCTACGAACAAGGTTGCTTCCAGTTGCCAGTCCACGAGTAGTAATACGAAAAAAGACTACCCCGATAGCCAGAAAACCCGGAAAATTGTCCATTCCTTTAGACACCTGCAAGA
Source organism: Corynebacterium sp. HMSC034A01 (assembly GCF_001838175.1). Lineage (NCBI taxonomy): Bacteria > Bacillati > Actinomycetota > Actinomycetes > Mycobacteriales > Corynebacteriaceae > Corynebacterium > Corynebacterium sp. HMSC034A01. The sequence goes on from NZ_KV835915.1 coordinate 18,577, forward strand.
CCACACCGAAGATAAAGCCATAGAAGGCAGTCTGTAAAAGCGGGTCTAAAAGGACCCAGATTCGACCAAGGAATGTATCGCGACCGTTTTTGTTTGCACCGGTCCTAGCATTTAACAGCGTGAAATTTCTGGTGCGCCAAATGTCTCGGAGGTACTCTCCAATTGGTGGCCTCGACTGGAGACGCTTCAATCCACCGATGTTGACGTGAATAGTTTCGGTCACAATACTCCAGTCTTTTGCCTATTGAGATCGCAGATGCGACCGTTACAACGGTCGCATTCCAGCACCTGTTAGAGACGGTGTGCCCGATCGCCTTCCGTAATGCCCACAGTGTCAAAGAAGATACCTGCCCGGTTAACCAGGTCTTCAATGTCATAGGCATCATGAGGCTGCAGCAGAATTACGATGTCCGCATCTTCAACCGCACTATCAAGGTCATTTACCCTGTCGAGCTTGATCTCGTCATCGTTCGGGTCGTCAGATACGTTCCAAGTTTCGACGAATGGATCATGGTAGTGCAAGTCTGCCCCAAGAGAAAGCAGACGTTGAGCGACAGGAACCGCCGGAGACTGACGCTGATCAGCGATATTCGGCTTATAGGTAATGCCCAAGAGAAGTACGTTGGACCCGTTAAGCGCTTTCTTCTCATTGTTAAGCAGTCGCACTGCCCGATCTACAACGTACGTCGGCATCGAATTATTGATTTCTTGTGCCAACTCTACGAACCTGAACGGGTAACCGAGTTCTTTCCGAACCTCGTATGACAGGTAGTTGGGATCGATCGGAATGCAGTGTCCGCCCACACCCGGACCCGGGTTAAAGCGCATGAATCCGAACGGCTTTGTCGATGCCCCTCGGATAACTTCCCAAATGTTAATTCCAAGTTCATTGCAGAACTGGGCCATCTCGTTAACCAACGCGATGTTGACGTGACGGAATGTATTCTCCAACAGCTTCGCCGTTTCGGCCTCTTTGGTACCGTCGATATCAACGACCGTATCGATGAAGCTTCCGTAGAACCCCTTAGCCTTCTCGCTCGATTCAGCATCCAAACCACCGACTAGCTTCGGGGTATTTGTGATGCCGAACTTCTTCGAGCCCGGATCGACGCGTTCTGGGCTGTAAGCGACATGAAAGTCCTTACCCGCGACGAACTTAGAGTGCCCCTCCAACAGCGGGATGCAGACGTTATCGGTAGTACCGGGGTACGTCGTTGATTCGAGGATGTAGGTGCTCCCTTTACGCAGATGCCGGCCTACCGTGGACGTAGCAGCTTCGACTGCCCGCAGGTCGGGAGAACCAGCATCTCCAAGAGGTGTAGGTACGCAGACAACCACCACTTGACTATTGGCGATGCAAGTTGGGTCGACCGTAGCCTCGTAGCCGAGCGAGATCATCTCCTCGATCTCACCGTCCGATAGGTCGTCGACGTGGGACTTACCGCTATTTAGCGCTTCAACGGTCTTTGCGTTGGTATCCAGCCCCCAAATCTTCCAACCCGCTTTTGCTGCTGCTTGTGCGAGAGGCAGGCCAACGTATCCCTGCCCCACAATCGTCGCTGTTCTTTCCACAATTCCTCCCAATCGGGTTAATCGTTTACCGTCGGTGATCACGAGCGAGCCGCAAAAGCCTATCCGTAGATCAATGCATTAACTATACGTTTTACTCGCCGGTTCGCGCACATCTAGAACATGTTCCGGGTATCAATGACCGCCGCTTCTCCGAAAACGCTAACCTCGAGTGCGCTGAAGGCGTCATGCGCGACAAGACCGACAACAGCGTCGAAGATCTGCAAACTATGGGGTATCTCCTGGCTAAACTGAACGTTTACCGCTCCGCCTAGACTCTCCGGGAGCTCCGACGCCATTGGATCAACCACAAGAATGTCACTACAAGGCAACTCTCGTGACAGCATTGAGACTACCGTGACCGCAGGTGACTCCCTGACATCGTCAACATTTTCTTTAAATGTGATTCCAAGCACGAGAATGGAAGCGGTGGCTTCCGTGTCGAGAGCTTCAATGACACGCTCTACAACTTCCTTCGGCTTCCCGTCATTTACCGACCGTGCTGCCTCGATCATCGGCGTCGGATTCTCCGACGCTGCTGCTAGAAACCACGGATCAACCGCGATGCAGTGCCCGCCAACTCCGGGACCCGGTTTCAGAATATTCACACGGGGGTGGTGATTTGCTAGAGAAATCACTTCCCATGCATCGGCTCCTAAATATCTTGAGATAGTTTCGAGCTCATTTGCGAAAGCGATGTTTATGTCGCGAAAAGTGTTCTCGGCGAGTTTGGTAATTTCAGCAGTGATTGCATCTGTCAAATGAATCGTTCCGTGGCAGAACGATTCATACATTGACTTAGCCCGCTTTGCCGCAGACTCCGTAAGTCCGCCCACAATCCTGTCATTCTCCGTAATTTCGAAGAGTATATTCCCCGGTAATACTCTCTCCGGGCAGTAAGCAAACTGGATTGCATCTCCCTCAAGCTGACTGCTGAGATCGGGACGGGTTTCAAGAACCCAACTCCGGACTTGCTGCGTCGTACCGGGTGGACAGGTTGATTCAATGACGATCAGTTCATCGCCTTGAAGGACCGCACTCACATGTTCGACGGCTGATTTCAGATACGCCAAATCTACTTTTTTATCTTTGCCAATCGGTGTCGGTACTGCCACGATGTAGCAGCTCGCATTTGGGAGCGTGTCTGCCACCGTGAGCGATTCGGATTCAAGAACTTCTCGAAGTGCCTTGTCGAGGCCATTCTCTACAAAGGGCGCTCGTGCATCGGAAATAATTTGTCGCTTCACGCTGTCAATCTCGTAGCCAGCAACATTCCCGGTAGCTTTCGCCAAAACAACGGCTGTTGGCAGTCCGATATAACCGAGCCCGACGACGCAAACGGAAGCTCGCTTGTCTCGTTCACTCAAAGTGACTCGCTTTCTAAGTTCCCCGCGGCCTTTCGATAAAAGTCCACGATATCTGCTGCAATTCTCGGCCAAGTCCGATTTTGGGCCCAAGCCTTCCCATTCGAGACATCTTTGCTAGTTGCTCGGCAATTTATTATGGCACTTGCCAGTTCGTCGGAGTTATCCGCCGCAAAATACGTCGCGTGACCACCGGTCACCTCCCTAAGCGCCGGCAAGTCAGAGGCGATCACTGGAATCTCTAAAGCTAGCGCCGCTAGTGGCTTGATCGGCGTCACTGTTCTGCATACCGGTAAATCTTTTCGTGGGACAACGAAAATATCCAACGCCCGGTACCACTGAAGCGCTTGAGCTTGAGGCTGCTTCCCTGCGAAGTGAATGCGGGATAACAAATCTAGCTCTTCAGCCACCTCTTTCAAACGATTGAGATCGTCTCCATCACCGACGATGAGAGCCTGATACGTCGGGGGAAGCAACGCCAGAGCCCGGATCAGAGTCTCTAACCCCTCATAGTGGACCACCGAGGTAACGGTCCCGATTGTGATCTTCTCCGGGTCCACCCCAGCTCGTCGCTTTGCTTCCTCCGCTGACAACTCATAGGAGAAGATTGCTTCGTCAGCTGCATTGGGAGCAACCAAAATCTTCTCGGGCCCGACTCCTCGTGCAATGAGACTGTCACGAGCGATTTCGCTTAGCACCACCACTCCAGTGGCGCGCATCGCAGCTTCGAGCTCTTTTTCCCGCCAGCGCCGATAATGCTCCGACTTTTCAGAACGAGGCTGCCCGCTCTTAGTCGGAGCAGAAAGCCAAGTCTTTTCAATTTCGCCTCGCATCTCATAGATCCATGGCAGGCTTGCGTCCTGTGCAGCTCGAGATACCACCACTGCGTTCGGAAATCCCGTAGTTGTATGCAAAATCATGGGGCGAGTTTGGTTTGCTCGCTTTCTTATCCCTCGCGTGGCACAGCTAATGTAGCGCTTTACTGTCGCAGGGTGAAAAGCCTCAACAACGCGAAAATAGTCGACTCCCTCAACGCGGTTCTGCATCCGAAATACCGGTTCGCCAATCTCGGCTGGATAATTCAAACGCGTTTGAGCAGCAACTGGAAAATCTGTTTTCGCGATGGCGCTCAGTAACGCATGTGTGCGCTTCGAATAGCCGGAGTTGGTATATGGGAGTGAGTTACCGCAGATATACAGGACCCCATTACTGAAATCTTGTTCCCCGGCAACGTCGTCTCCAGTTGCCGCCTGGATCGGCGTGGCAAACCAAGCCAATTTCTGACGGCATCGCATTCGAACTAGCAGGTTTTTCCAACTTTCCAGAGGCCTCAAACCAAAGAAGTCCGCTCGTTGGATCGCCAGAGAGTACTCGCCCAAATCCTCCAGCCGTTCGGCTTCGGTGAGGTGTGCATGACGGTGAGCATTAGACCCCAGTTTTCGACGCACCTTTGAAGAAAGTTCACGAGGGTCCAGCAAAAACTGTTGGGCAATGTACGTGGTAAACGCACTGAAAGAACGCAGAACATCCAGCATTTCTCACCTCTCAATGGCTTCATGCAAGATTGCTTTTAGGGTACTCGGTACTATTGTCCTCTCTTCGTGCTGGAGAGCTTCCGCGGGACCGTTTCCTATCAATAGACGTCTACGATCTCGGCTCAGGCTGCACCAGAGTTCGGCAAGTGCTTCGGGGTCATTCGGCGGTACGACATCTCCTGCTTGCAGGTTCCGAATAATGTCTGCCGCTTCGCCTTGGATTGCACCGCTAATATGAATCCCTAACTGGACTAACTCAAAAGTTTTGCTAGGCACAGCGGCTTTCAGTGGCTCCCAGTCGGCCAGATGGACCAGTGCGGTATCTGCCCACTCGTAGTGATCTGCAATCTCCCCAGCACCAAGACGCCTATAGATCTGCACGGGCAATCCGGTTCCCTTTATCATCGACCGCAGGGCAGCGCTGGTCGCTCCTGCCCCCACGAGGTGCAGTTCGACAGCACACCCCTTTGCATTCGCAATACGGACGGCCTCGACTGCATTGGATAGTTGCTGTGCTCGGCCAAGTGTTCCTGCGTAGAGAATTCGGAGTTTGTCGCCACTGAGTCTTGCTTCTTTCCTCTCCGGTACGGATTGTGGAGGAAACACATTGCGGATCGTTGCTAGATAGGGCTTTCGGCCTGGCCTGTTTCCGTTCATCCGCTCCGATAACCGTTGTTTAAGGTGATCAGATGTAAGAATCATCGCGGTGCTGCGCTCGTAGCAGAACTGCAACGAAAGGTGCGTCAATTTGCTTACTAGCTGAAGCGGCCCCCTCCGCAACAGGCGCTCACGAATTGATTTCCGTCCCGTTCCCGCATTCCACGAGGAGCTGTAATTAAGCAGGTCCGGCCAGGCGTCTCGCAAGTCAATAATGTATGGCCGCTTGAACAAACGCCCCACTAAGTAAGCGGCTACGGCGGTGGGCAAGGCGGGCACCGTCCCGATCACAAGGTCAGGTATAAAGTCATCCGACTTCCGGTGGCGGAAACAAGTGACTACCGTACTTAACGCCACATACCCCTGATTCAATGCGCGGTAGGTTAACGACTTGCTAGAGGGTAAATACCCACATCGCCATATTCTTTCGCCCTCGGGGCCGACCTCGTAAGCGGTCCGTCGCTCGGAAATCGAGTTGACGTACTCCATGAAGCTAAGTTCTCGGTTGTAGTGAGGAGGTGGTGCCACAACCACTACTTCATGACCTAGTTCCCGTAAATGGTGTGTTAGCCACGACCAACGACGCTGAGGCACCCCGTTTTCCGGCCACCAATACTGTGAAAGTACCAAAATACGCAAGTGTATTTTCCTTCCAGGATTGATGCACCGGATTCACTGTGGGGCCAGCGGGGCTCGAACCCGCGACCAACGGATTATGAGTCCGTAGCTCTAACCGACTGAGCTATAGCCCCTCGTTTGCGGAAAGTATAGCCATGCGATTCTGCTCGTGATGAAATACCCCATGCCCTGTGGCCCCTAACCATTCGTAATGAGCAAATTGTGGAGAGCATCAGCAACGCGGTAGGAAGCCCTTCCTTCCCCGTACGGGCTTGAAACTACCGACATAGCTGCCAACTCTTCCTCGTCATCCAAGAGTCGAGTAGCTGCTTCGACAATTCGAGTCGAATCGGTACCCACCAAACGGACAGACCCTGACTGCAGAACTTCATGTCGTTCAGTCTTATCCCGCATCAGCAAGACCGGAACGCCCAGAGCCGGTGCTTCCTCTTGCACGCCTCCGGAATCCGTAATCACCATCCAGCTTCGCCTTAAAAGCGCCGTAAACTCCGGGTAAGGCAATGCGTCGGTCAAGAGCACATTTTGTTTACCAGCCAGCTTCTGTTGGAAGGCGTCTTTAACTAGCGGGTTGGCATGCAGCGGAACCACGAAAGAGACGTCGCTGAATGCGTTGGCGAGCTGGTCTATGGCAGAAGCAATCCCTCCAAGTTTGCCCAGATTTTCCCTTCTGTGGGCCGTTACCAAGACGAATCTTGCTTTCCGATTAACAAGGTCTTTTACGCGGTCATCGGAAAAGTCGACATCCCATCCCGAAACCTCGTAGAGAGCATCAATTACCGTGTTCCCCGTAATTACGACCTTTTCTTTAGGGATGCCCTCCGCCAACAGATTCTGTGAAGCATCACCAGACGGCGCACAGTGCAATTCTGCAATCTGGCTGATCAATCGGCGGTTTGCTTCTTCGGGGAACGGCGCACGAATGTCCCCGGTCCTCAATCCTGCTTCAAGGTGCGCAACCTTTACTCCCCTGTTGAAAGCCGCCAAAGCAGAAGCAAAGGCGGTCGTGGTATCCCCTTGTACAAGAGCTAACTGAGGCGCAACTTCCTCGAGAATGGAGTCGAGACCACTGATAGTCGATGCAAGAAGTTCATTGAGCGCCCTCCCCACCGGCATCGCTGGCAGTTGATAATCAGCTTGAATGCCAAACCGCTCGACTATCGACTCAAGCAGCTGCTGGTGCTGCGCCGTCGAAACGACGACCACGTCCAGGTCTTCGTACGACTTCAGTCGACGGATAACCGGTGCAAGCTTGATGGCTTCTGGTCGCGTGCCATACACAACCATCACCTTCGGGTTTTCACTTACCATTCCACGTCCAAGCTGTTCTTTCTCCGCTCAAGATCAATCGATTCCGAGCATTCGGTTAGCTCTATGAACTCTACCGACAGTTGTGAAGTCAATGCGAACTTCCACTCCTAGATACACTATCCACCATGTACCAATACGTTGTCGGGGCCGCCGCCGGGTATGTGCTCGGCACGAAAGCCGGCCGGAAGCGCTACCACCAGATCGTTAACGCCGCGCAGGCTGTCGCCAACTCGCCGGTAACCAAGCAGGTCACCTCCTCCGCTCGCCGGGCTATCGCGAACAAGATCGATCCGGAGCCGCGCATGCGCGAGGTGAAGGACCTCCGCAAGGGCAAGAAGCTGCGCGGCAATTCGGCCAAGCAGATCGAGGACACGATCTACGAGCCGGACCAGGATTAGGCCAGCCCGGCGACGATCCCGTCGAGGATGTCCTTTTCGCTGATGATGAAGCTGGTGGCACCAGCTTCACGCTCGAAGGCGTCCATGAGCTGCTCCACCACCGTGGAGCCGGAGCCGATGACGTCGGCGCGGCCGGGGTGCACGACGGGATTCTCGCGTCGTTGAGCCGCAGTCTTGGCGCGTAGGTCCGCGGTCACCTCACGGAGCCGGTTGAAGGGGATCTCCGACATGTGGATACGCTCGGTGTTGTAGCTGTCCAGCCCCTGCGCTAGCGCGGAGAGCGTGGTGAAAGTGCCGGCGCAGCCGACAAACATCCGCGCATCTGCAAAAGGAACGACGGACGCGGCGTCGGCGATTTTTTCGTCGATAAGTGCGCGCGCCTTAGTCGTCTCCTCCGCTGTGGGCGGGTCGGTGCGCATGATGCGCTCGGTGATGCGCACACACCCCATTTGGGTGGAGATGGCGTGGCCCTCCATGACGAACTCCGTCGACCCGCCGCCGAGATCGATCACGCAGAACGGGCCGCGGGCCGAGTCGATGTCCGCGGTGGCGCCGGCAAACGACAGCGCCGCCTCCTCCTCGCCGGTGATGACCTCGGCGACTGCGCCCGGCTGGATCTTGCCGAGCAGCTCGCGGGTCATGGCGAAGAAGTCCTCGCGGTTGGCGGCGTCGCGGGTGGCGGAGGTAGCCACCATGCGCACTCGGGTGACGTGCTCGCGCTGCATCTCGTCGACGTAATCCGCGAGCGCCGCGCGGGTGCGCTCGATCGCCTCTGGGGCGAACTGGCCTGTCTCGTCGACGCCTTGGCCGAGGCGGACGATGGTGTTGCGGCGGGAGACCTCGCCGGTGTCCGTGTCGTGGATGAGTAGGCGGATGGAGTTGGTGCCGCAGTCTACGGCGGCGACGCGGGTCATGCGAGCCCCTCCCCTGCTTCCTCGAGGGTAATGCCGAGGTCGTCGAGCGTGGGCCAGTCGGCGGGGATGGCGGTGCCGCGCAGGTCGCCGTGCTCGGCTGCCAGTGCCACGGCCTCGGTGCCGAAGCGGACGCGTTCCGGGCCTTCGGCGAGCGCGAAGGCGATGAGCACGTGGAGGCACTTCACCCGCTCGGGCATGCCGCCGCCGGAGAAGTCGGTGCCCAGGTCCTCGATGGCGTTGCGCTCTTTCAGGAAGTGCTCGTGGGCGGCCTGGTAGTCGGCGCGGAGTTCCTCCCCCTCGTCGCTGTCTTCGTTCAGGCGGTTCTCCATCCACTTCATCACCTGCGCGACCTCGAGGCGGGAGGCCTCGGCGGTCAGGCGCGGGTCGGTGAGGTAGTAGAGGGTGGGAAACGGGGTGCCGTCGTCAAGCTTGGGCGCGGTTTTCACCACGGCCGGCTGGTTGTCCGGGGTGGTGCACGCGATGGCGAGCACGCCGCGCGGGGTGCGGCCGAGCTGCTCGGCAACGGTGGCGAGTTGTTCGTCTGTGGGAGGAGTGTGCATGCGGGCTATTGTCCCACACGCGCACCGCCACGATTAACGCCCTGCAACTCGTCTCAGGCCAAATGGTCGGCAAACCACACGGCGATCGAATCGCGATCATGTAAGTCCAAGGCAACATCCTCCACGAAGTCTGCGACCACTTCCGCATCGATTTCAACCAAGTCGAATCCCTCGAGGTTCAGATAGGTGACGGCGCACACCCATGCGGTCCGCTTGTTTCCGTCGGAAAACGCATGAGCGTTGATGAGCATCATCAACAATTCGGCAGTTCTGCCAAACACTGACGAAATCAGATACTGCCGGCCGAAGGTTTGAATCGGGGCAGCAAGCGCCCCCTCGAGCTTGCCTCGGTCTAAGACATTGAAGTCATTGGCGATTAACTGGCGATTCAGCTCAATAACTTCTTCGGGAGGCAAGCAATAGTGATTCATTCAGCACTGAGTTAACGGTCCGCCAACAAAGCGATAGCTTCGGCCCACCTCGCGGTGTTTGCTTCAAAAGTGGCGCGCACATCTTCGGTGCTCCAATTCGGGCGTCCGTCGAACGGTCGCCTGGGGACCTTGTTCCCTTTAGCTTCGCAACGAGCGTAGAAGCGCATCGTTGTCTCCTTCGAAATCACTCTGCTGGAGCGAGCGTGCTTGCCGAGCCCTTCCCTCGCCTCGAGCCACGGCTCCTCCTTGTGGGTTTGCTCGATGAGCCGCTCTCTACTCCAGTTGCCATAGAAATCAAGAACACTGGCAATAGCCGCTTCCTCACGTGGAAGCAGCGCACTCCCGTCACCCTGAGGAAGATTCCGGGACATACGACTGTCGCGACCTTTATTTGCGTGATACAGCACTGGCGCTACAGGCCCGTCAACCCATGCTTCAAAATTTTCGTTGAAGAGGGGCTCACCGTACCAAGCGGCAAACCAAGAATCGGCGTAGTAGGTCAACTTTTCCAAGCGCCATGCATCCACCCAGCCAAGTTCGTCGTATATGAACTGAGCTACGTCAAGAATCTTCGCCATTTCCGCCTCCTCTCACAATTGCCACTGGAATAGCGTTTACGCAGAATGTAGCACTGCTCCCTCACACCAAGGCATTTTCCAAACGACAAACGTTCGAAATCGCTCTTACTGCGCCGGCGCGGGAGCTTCCGGTGCCGGGGCCTCAGGCGCACCCGGGGCCTCCTCTGGAACAGGCCCCTCCGGCGCGGCGGGTGCTTCGGGGGCGGGGGCGGGCGGAGCGTCGTCGATAGGCGGAAGCTCCTCGGTTGGGACCTCGCGCAGGGAGTCCCACATCACTTGCGGCCAGGTGCGGGTGTCGGGGATGTCGTCCTTGCCGGTGGTGATGGCCTCGGGCGCGGTCATGCGGGGGTCGATGATGCGCCAGGCGGTCTCGCCCTCCTCCATCACACCGAGGCGGCGGCGGGCTTCCTGTTTGAGGAAGGCGTCGTCGTCGTACATGGCGATGTCGTCCTCCAGCGCCTTCTTCTGAGCCTCGAGGCGGGCGATGGACTCGTTGGCGCGGGCGATCTCGGCGCGGCCCTCGTAGAAGTTGCGAAGCGGCGCCGCGATGGCCAGCAGCACGAGGATGAGCACGGCGATGAGGATGACCACGCTCGCCATGTCCTGCTTCGGAAATGCGATGGCCCTGCCGCGCTGCTTGTGGCGGGCGGCGCGCTCGGCGTTTTCCCGGTCGCGGCTGGCAACGGGGACCGTGCTGGGGCGGCGGGTGCGGGAGCGCTTCGTCATAATCAGCAGATGATACGCCAGAGGCTAGATGCGCTCGAGGATCTCGCGGATTGCGGCGCGGCCGGCGTAGCGGGCGCGCAGGTCCTCCACCAGCTCGTTGAAGCGGGCCTGCGCGTTCGCGTCGTCGGCGACGAACTTGCGGATGTCGCGCAGCTCCGCCTCCAGGCGCTTGTAGCTGGGCAGATCACCCGCGGCGGCGAAGTGCTCGGCCAGGCGGAACATCAGCTCGGTGCCGCGGGCGCGGTCCACGTTCACGCCGATGGCGGTGCCCATCTCAAAGATCAGCTCCGAGTCCAGCTCGTCCGGGCGCGGGTGCTCGGTGGCCACGCGGTAGCCCAGCTCGAAGTCGTCGAAATGCTCGGCGTAGAGCAGCTGGAGGTTGCCCTGGATCCAGCTCGGGACGGCGTCGATGACCTCTTGGGCCATGGCGGGAGTGACGCCGTCCTCGCCCAGCAGTTCGCGGAAGCCCCGGCCCGGGTGGGCCTTGGCAAAGGCGGTACGGAAATTCAGCAGGGCGCCGGGGCCGAAGTAGCGGTCCAGGCGTTTGGTCAGCGCCTCCATGGAGATGCCGGTGCCGCCGAGTCCTAGTCGCTTCTTGCTCACGCGCTCTTTCATTGCGGCTTCGAGCAGGTCGCGGGCGTCGTCGTCGCGGGCGCGCTCCTCAAAGAAGGCGAGCAGCTCGTCACCTAAAAGCATCTGCTCGAGGGCGGTGTCGTCGCCGCGCAGGCGCGCGATGCCCTCGCGCAGGTACTCCAGGGAGTCGCCGTAGCGGCCGTGAGAGTCCTGCGTGTCCTGTTTGTCCAGGCGGCGCTCCAACTCGTCGACGGCCGGGATGTCCAGCCAGTCGGCGTAATCGGCCAGGTCGGGTTCGCCGAAGCCGGTTTCGTCGAAAACCAGGTTGGAGATCCACTCCACCACCTCCCCCGGCGTCGGCGGCGCCTGCCGGTAGGCGGCCAGGTGGAGGATGATGGCGGTGCGGTAAGCGTCGGCGAGCGAGCCGTAGGCGTCGTCAGTGCGCAGCAGCATCTGCCCGATGCCCTCGGTGGCGGCCTCCAGCGGGCGCACCAGCTGCGCGCCCCAGCCACGGTCGATGCAGGTGGAGCAGATGTCCAGCAGCGCGAACCACTCCTGCGCCACCTCCGCGGTCAAGCGCGCGGACCAGCCGGGGTTCTTGCGGCTCAAGCGGTCCACCCGTTGGGCGATTCGCTTGCCCACGGCCTCCGGTCCCCCACCGTGCTCCGCCGCCCCAACCTCCAGCACAAGGTCCACGTTCGGCTGCGCCACGCGCAGGTTGCGCACGAGTTGGACCAGCTGGTCGTGGCGCAGGTTGGCCACGTAGGTGTCAATCTCGTCGTCGAACACGGCCTCCGCCGCGGCCGCCGCCTGGACGTTCGGGGTGAAGACCTTGCCGCGCTCGCTGATCAGCTTCAGCGCGGTGGCCACCGCGTGTCGGCACCACTCGTGCTCGATCGCGCAATCGCACTCGGCCTGCAGGTCGGCGCCGCTGAGCAGGAGCCGCACGTGGTACTCGTGCGGCGCGGTCACTGTGGAGCGCACCACGTTGTCGGTGCGCTCGGTGATCTCCACGCGCTGCGGGTCGATCTTCTGCCCGCGGTCAAAACTCGCGTGGTCGGTGCGCTCCGCGAGGTAGTCCACGGTCAGCTGATCAAACATAGTACGAATAGTCACCCGCCCAACTTTACGTGCTTTCGCCCCAACGCTGCCTGTCTGGATTCCAATAGGAGTCGCCGAGATCACCGGATAGCGCCGGATCCAGCACCTCGCAGACATACGACATCGCTGCCGGGAAACTGCGGTATTCCTCAGGCAAACCGAAATAGGTCGCGGCATGCATTGAGAAGTTCTTTTCCCACGACGGTGGCGCCCACATCTCCGTCGGGGTCTCAATTCCCCTTCGCCGCGCTTCGTGTCGGCAAGCGCTCTCCAGCCTTTCCGCCAAAATCGGTTGTGTGAGCAAGATGGTGATGATGTCCGCCAGGTCGTGGTAACGGTTGCTGTCCCCACTGCGGTGTTCTTCCCTCATCGCGCAGATCTTGTCCGCGAGCTGCGACTCAATCGCAGTGGCGAAAACCGCAAACGGTTTGAGGTACTCCGAGGAGAGTTTGCCCAGCGTCGGATCAACTTCTACCCGTTCATGTGGTTCCTGCGTATGCCGCTGTTCGGTGAGGTCCAGGCTAAAGGCCTGGAACACAACTGCTCCCGTCATGGCGTCGAGCGAGACTTCGTAGGTCGGTCCCCTGTAACCATCGTCACTACCTGTTCGCTTCTGCCGCACTCTTTTTACTCTGTAACTCAGCGGACCTTGTCCAGGCCGTCGAGCAATCTCGTGCATCTCAGCTTCGATGCTCTCAAGTGGACCAAGCCGAGGAATGCGGGCCAAATCAACATCGGTGGTAGTGCGGCCCTCACCGTTTCGCATCAGCAGAGACGCTCCTCCTTTAAGCACCCACACATCGGATCCCGCCTGAAAGACTCGCTCCAAGAACCCCTCAAATGCGATCTGGTAGCGAATTAAATCGCTGGGCAGCCCGCGGGCCTTCGACCTTCTCGCGATGGCTTGGTTGAGCTTCTTTTGCTGCTCTTTACTCTCACGCTTACTTACCGCCATTGCCCCACTGCCTTTCAATCTCATGGATCTGCTTGAGAATTGGGGCCAGTTTCTCTTCTAGTTGCACGGCGACAAGTTTCATCCTTTCCGTGAGTACCTTTTCCACGCGGGGGTCCATCTCTATATCCGGCATGGAGTGCACATAACGATCGCGCCATTCAACGATGTCTTCCAGCGAGGATGCTGCCTCGCTCAGTTCAGAGACTAGCTGCGTACCGGATTTCGCCCCGAAGGAACGGGCTGCAGGCTTCAGCTTCTCAGCGAGGTCATCGATGCGTACGTTCTCCTTTCGCAAGGCGTCCGCGACCAGGTCGGCCAGATAGCCCCTCTCGACCTTCAGTTCAGCCAGGTCGCCGACTGTCCTGGCAACACTTGTCACTGGCAGACCGTCTACTAAGACGATGTCTGCCTCTGCAAGCTCCCGGCGCGTGTAGATGCGGATCCCCTGTTGCCGCGTCTGCTTCGTGCCGCCGGTCGAGAATGTGAGCTTCGGCGGAATCAAACGCCCAATGCCGTGGATGCGCGCTGCAGACTCGTGAGAGACCACAACGGGCCACTCATCCTCCCAGCGCTCATCAATGAACTTCTTTGGCTCAAGAGACAGCCACGCGGCACGAATCTCATCCTGCGTCCCAGCCTGATGGGAGGGCAACAGGTACACCCCATGCCTCGCTCGATCAAGGTCGCCCTTCTCGGCCAACCGCGACAGTTGCAGCCTTTCCACGCCTTCCCGGCCAGCCTGCGCCGTAGTCACGATCCCCCACTGGTCGGCGGCGACCGTTTCCAAGGTCGCCAGCACCTCCGCTTGCTTCATACGGCACTCCGTCACTTTGTATCGCTTCCTGCTGACGATTGTATCACTCATCGAGATACAATCGTCAGTTCAGATTGATACAAACGTCAATCGATGCGACTAAAAGAAGATCCCGCGCCGAAAACGGGCGGGGCCGGAGGGGCGTCGATAAGCAAATGCTTACTTGAAGCGCGGGAACGCGGAGCGGCCCGCGTACTCGGCGGCCGGGCCGAGCTCCTCCTCGATGCGCAGGAGGCGGTTGTACTTGGCCACGCGCTCGGAGCGGGCCGGCGCACCGGTCTTGATCTGGCCGCAGGACAGGGCCACGGCCAGGTCGGCGATGGTGGTGTCCTCGGTCTCGCCGGAGCGGTGCGACATCATGGTGCGGTAGCCGTTGCGGTGGGCCAGCTCCACGGCGTCGAAGGTTTCGGTCAGGGTGCCAATCTGGTTGACCTTCACCAGCAGCGCGTTGGCGGCGCCCTTCTCGATGCCCTCGGCCAGGCGCTTCGGGTTGGTGACGAAGAAGTCGTCGCCGACGATCTGCACCTTGTCGCCCAGCTGCTCGGTGAGGGTGACGTAGCCGTCCCAGTCGTTCTCATCCAGCGGGTCCTCGATGGAGACGATCGGGTACTGCTCCACCAGATCGGCGTAGACCTTGATCATCTCCTCGGCGGAGTGCTTGCCGCCCTCGAAGTTGTAGGCGCCGTCCTCGAAGAACTCGGAAGATGCGACGTCGAGGGCGAGCGCGACATCGTCGCCAAGCTTGTAGCCCGCCTTCTCAATGGCCTCCACGATGAGATCCAGGGCCTCCTTGGTGGAGCCCACGGACGGGGCGAAGCCGCCCTCGTCGCCCAGGCCGGTGGACAGGTCCTTGGACTTCAGCACGCTCTTCAGCGCGTGATAGACCTCGGTGCCCATGCGCAGCGCCTCGGTGAAAGTCTCCGCGCCGACCGGGGCGATCATGAACTCCTGCACGTCCACACCCGAATCCGCATGCGCGCCGCCGTTGAGGATGTTCATCATCGGCACCGGCAGCACGTGCGCGTTCGGGCCGCCGATGTAGCGGTACAGCGGCAGCGCAGCCGAATCAGCGGCAGCCTTCGCCACGGCCATGGACACGCCCAAAAGCGCGTTCGCGCCAAGCTTCTTCTTGTTGTCGGTGCCGTCAAGCTCGAGCATGAGCGTATCGACGATCCGCTGGTCGTCCGCCTCAATCCCCGCCAACTCGTCCGCGATGGTCTCGTTGACGTTCTCGACAGCCTTCAGCACACCCTTGCCGGCGTAGCGCTCGTCGCCGTCGCGAAGCTCGTGCGCCTCGTGCTCGCCCGTGGACGCGCCGGACGGCACGCCCGCGCGGCCGTGGGAGCCGTCCGCGAGCAGCGCCTCCACCTCCACAGTCGGGTTACCGCGGGAATCCAGGATCTCGCGGGCGAAGATGTGCATGATGTCGGCCATGGTGACTCCTTGCGTGGGTCGGAAGCGTTTTACCGCGTACTAGCTTAGCCCGGTCAGTGCTACCGGTGGGCTGGTTGGTTCATGGCGTAGTTCGCCGCGGCGTCGCGGACTTTGGCCACGTAGTCGTTGGACTGGTTGTAGGCGAAAATCGCCTGGCGCCAGCCCTCCTCCGTAGCCAGGTCGCGCGTGTGCCCGCCGGAGTTGCACAGCAGGTTGGCGGCGCCGAGAGCGGCGTCGTCGATCTGCTGCGGGTCCGGGTGGCCGTCGCCGTTGGCGTCGCGCCCGTAGCGCGCCCAGGACTCGGGAATGAACTGCATGGGGCCGACGGCACGGTCGAACTCGGGGTCGTTGTCGAAGGCGCCTTGGTCGGTGTCCGTAACGTGAGCGAAGCCGTCGCCGTCGAGCTTCGGGCCGATGATCGGCGGCTCCGGGTAGCCGTCTTGGTTTAACTGGGAGTTGTTGAAGTGGCCCGTGTACGTGCCGTGGCGTGTTTCCACCCAGCCGATGCCGGCGAGCGTGTTCCACTGCAGGTTGCAGGCCGGCCAGGACTCGTTGGCGATCAGCGCGGCGTTGGCGTAGGCGCGGATCGCCTGGCCCGAGACGTTGGTGGCGTTGCCGATGTCCTGCGACCAGTCAAAGAGCAGGTCGGAGGTGCGGCCGGGGCCGTGGACGTCGATAGGCGGGGGCGCTACGGCGGCTGGCGGCGGCATGGTGGTGGGCACCGGCTGGAGCGGCTCGTGACGGTCCGGGGTGGAGAACGCGGCGATGAGCCACGCCACCAGCGCGACCACCATCACCACCGCGGCGGCCGCGACGAGGACACCCGCGCAGCCGCACCCGCGCGCTACTCGCCTGGCTGCTGACATGACCGGAGAGTGTACCGCGCGGGTGCCTGCGAATGGTGAACGCGCCGGTAGCACATACCCGCGTTGGGTTTTGTCGTAGTTGGCCCGAATTCGCGGCGGGTTTATGTCTGCCTTGAAGCACATACCACCGCGCACACCCGCGCCGAATTCAGGTATTGCGGCAAAACCTGAATTCGGCGATGCTTTTGGGGCGATTTGGGCGGACAGGCGGGTGGCGGGATCAAGCGGTTAATGCGCCACGTTTGAATATTTGCTCGAGTATTTCACGTGGGGTTGCTCCGCCGAGGACTTGTCGGGGTGTGTCGTTGAGTTCGTTTTGCACCCAG
>NZ_KV835916.1:0-459 GCF_001838175.1 Corynebacterium sp. HMSC034A01
CCCGGTACGAAGGTCACCCGCGCAACGGGTGGTCGATGAAACAACTTGCCGAGAAAACCGGGGCTTCAGAACGAGCTATTGCGAACTGGACGAGTGAGCCGCGCGCCGATTACCTCGCCCGCGCAGACGAGAAGCGTGCCCGCGTCCGGGAGTTGCGCGGCAAAGGTCTGTCGGTGCGTGCGATCGCTGCCGAGACCGGCTACTCGGTCGGCACTGTCCATCGCTACGTCAAGGAAGCCCGGCAAGCGTCCTAACCCTGCCGCGCGACCGCTGGCGCGCTCGCTTGGCCACCAAAGTGCGACACACAGTATGCACTTTTAGAGCGAATGGGTTTTCGCTGCTCCGCCGATGTGTTGCACACCCGCGGCGCGTGCCGAAAATCGTTAGCGAACGTGCGCTAAAAAGCGTTCAAAGTTGATCTAACCGAATCAGATATTTCCGATTTTGGGCGTCACTTTT
>NZ_KV835917.1:0-1232 GCF_001838175.1 Corynebacterium sp. HMSC034A01
CCCTCTGGGCAACCAGCTGACCGCGCCGCGCTTCTCGACCTCGTTGCAACGCTCTCAGAGCGCGTACAAGCCACCGACGATCCCGAAGTGGACCGGGAGGCCGTTCAGGCGGCGCTAGATGATCTGAGGGCCGCTCTAGCGCCGCGTGGGGCCTCCTCGTCGGGTGTGGCGGGGGTTGATCTGCTCGGCGGGCAGCGTTCGCGCCCTCGGGTGGGGCGAGGGTGGCGCGCGGGCTTCTGATCGCGCGGCAGCGTCCTCCCGGGCGTGAACCGTGCTGCCGCGCGACCGCTTCGCGCTCGCTTGGCCCGTGATTGCTCGTGCCCGAGCGTCGCGTCCGTGTTGCGCTTTTCGCGCCCTGGCGCTCGCTCTCGCTCGTCCAGTGGCGCACACCTTTTGCAGATCATCTGACTGCGGTCGGCTGGCCGCTTTTCGCGCCGCCGTTTTGCCGGTTTGCACCCGCAAAATGCCACACACAGTAGGCACTTTTAGTGAGAATGGTCTTTTGGGTCGCTGGCCTGCGGAAACGGTGGGCCGATTTTCCGGCAAAAGTGGGCGCGAAATTATAACGAACGTTCGTTATAATGGACGGCATGGAGCACACCATCAGCGACCTGATTTCCGCCCACCCGTCCCTGTCGCGCGCCACCAAGTGGGACGCAAACGACGCCACTTTGAGCGGCAGCGAGCGCGCACTTGCCGCTATCGTGTCCGCACTTTCGGCTGACTTCGACGCCCTGGACGGCGCGCAGCAGCGCGCACTTGCCGACGTGCTGGCGCGCCAAGCCGAGGACACCGAGCGCGCCGAAGCCGACGCGCGAAAGATCCTCGGACTGTGAGCGAGCAAGGCCTATGCGAGCGCTGCGGTGAGCCAATCCCGCCGCGTCCCGACCCGCGAGGACGCAAGGCGCGCTACTGCTCGGACGCGTGCCGAACGGCAGCGTCGCGCGCTCGACGCGAGCAGCGTCACCGCGACGAGGTCACCCAAGCACGCGAGCAGCTAGCACTTCGCCTGCCCCACGAGCAGGCCGCAGACGCGGCGAAACTGGTGCGCGAAATGACCCGCGACTTGAGCGCAGGTCGCGAGTTTCCGGTCACGCCGCAGCACCAAGAACTGATCGCCGCGATCAAAGATTTCGCCGACCTGATGGACGCACACACCGCCGCAACCGCGCCCGCTCGTGTGCCGCTATCGCGCCAACAGCGGCGCGCACAGCAACGCCGGAAACGGAAAA
>NZ_KV835918.1:0-412 GCF_001838175.1 Corynebacterium sp. HMSC034A01
CGCGCCCGTAGCTCAACGGATAGAGCATCTGACTACGGATCAGAAGGTTGGGGGTTCGAATCCCTCCGGGCGCACTTTGTCATGAGTCGCGTCATGCTTGACGCATGAGTCGCGACATGCTGGACGGACCGGCATCCCAGTTGTTTTTTGTTCTGGGGTGCCGGTTTTGTTCATTTGGGGTGAAGTGGTGGGTCGCCGTGTTTCCAGTAGGCCTTTTGGTAGTCGCGGGCGGTGTCGATGTAGTGCTCGGTGATGACTTCTCCGGTTTCGACCAGTGATGTGATGATGTGGTTGTCGGTGATGACCATGAGAATTTTCTTGTGTTTGTAGGTGCGTCCAATGCCGAGGTGGAAGAGTTTGCCGGCGTAGCGCACGCTGACTTTGCCGTTTTTGTCGACTGTGTCGTTTCGGG
>NZ_KV835919.1:0-2399 GCF_001838175.1 Corynebacterium sp. HMSC034A01
AGATGCTCTATCCGTTGAGCTACGGGCGCGGTGGCGGAGATGACAGGATTTGAACCTGCGGCCCCCGTCAAGGGGGCAACTCCTTAGCAGGGAGCCCCATTCGGCCACTCTGGCACATCTCCAGACCTTGCTCCACATTACTCGGTCCTCCCCGCGCGTCCAAATACACCCCGAAACGCACTGGGCGAAATCCGTATACTCGGCCGCATGAAAATCCACACCTGGCTCACCTCCGGCCTCGCCGCCCGCGATACCTCCAATGACCCGTCTGATTACCTAGTTTGGTTCCCGGCCAACCTGGATTCACTCACCGTTGCCCCGCTGGTCGGCGAGAGCGCGTCCGTGCCGTTTTATTTCACCCCGAAGACCTCCGCGCTGGCCAAGTCGGCGGACGGCATCGTCCTCCTCGGTGTCCCCCTCGGCGATTTGGAGGGCTCGTGGCGCGCGGACAACCTCGACCGCTCCACTGAGTCTATTTCGGAGGTCGCGGGTCTGCTCGGCGAGAACCTCGCGTACCGCAACGACGGCGCCGCGGTGGTGCAGCTGCGCGGCGAGTTCCCGATTGAGAAGGTGCAGGTCGTCGCCGGCCAGAACCGTCCGGATACGAAGCGAGCAAAGGATTTGCTTATCGACGTACCTTCGGACTTCCTCGGCACCCGCCAATTTCACACCATGCCAGAGCTTTTCCCGGACGAGATCGCCTAACCAACACCAGCAACAGAAAAACCGGCCAGGTGGATAATCTGGCCGGTTTCCGTCGATTAGCTAACGGTTACGCCGCGTCCTTTCTGGAGGATCCGCCGATGGAGGTGAAGGCCTCACCCTTCTCGTTGGAGCACCAGTCGTAGAGCACGCCGCCAGCGGCGATCAGGCCGATGACGCCAGCGGCGACGGTGCCGAAGCGCTGGACGTTCGGGTCCTGGCCAAGCTCCGCGAGACGGCGGTTCGCCGCGTCGATCTGGCCACGCAGCTCAGCGAACTGGTCGTTGTCGCGACCACCACGGCCGCCCTGACCCCAGTCCGGGCTGTTGCGGCGCATAGCCGCCTGGAACTGTGCGTTGATCTGGTTGATCTGCTCGTTGATCGCGCCCATGTACGGACGGGCGATCTCGCCGCCGAACGCGCCCACGAGGGCAACCGGCACCAGGTACAGCAGCGGCGAACGCACGGCGTTGGCAACGCAGCGGTCCAAAGTCTCGGTGGACGAGCCCTCCTCCGGCTGCGGCTCCGGCTTCTCGGTCGGCGGGGTCGGCTCGCCCGGCTTCGGCTTCTGCACGCCGAGGTCGAGGTCCAGGTATTCCTTGCCCTCTTCAACAGTGACCTTCTGGATCACGCGCTTCGGGTCAGTCGGCTTCCAGTCGCGCGGGCGGTACTCGATCTCGTAGTCGCCGGGCTCAACGTTGACCTTCCAGTTACCGTCCTCGTCGGTGACAGTGCGGGTAACCTCGTTGCCGTCCTTGTCCCGAACAATCACGGTGACGTCGGGCGCACCCTCAGTCTCGTTCGGGTCTTCCTTGCCGTTGCCGTTGAGGTCGATCCAGACGCGGTCGCCGATGGTGCCCGGCTTCACCGGCTCACAGTCGCACGTCACATCAGTCTTCTTCAAACCCAGATCGTAAGAGTCGTTGTACTCGTTCGGCTTCACTGTCACCTTGGAGACCAACCCAGACTCATCCGAGCCCGGAATCTTGCCGGTGACCTCCCAGCCCTCAGGCTTAATAAAGCGGATGTCGTACTCAGCGTTCGGGTTCAGCCCCTCAATCTTCCAGTCACCGTTTTCGTCCGTAACCGCAGAACGCGTCGGCTCACCCTCACGGGACACCAGCACCACGACATTCTCGAGGCCCTTCTCATCCTCGCCCTGCTTGCCGTCGCCGTCCTCGTCGTTCCAGACACGGTCGCCGACAGAACCAGACGGCAGGACACCAAGATCAACGTCG
Source organism: Corynebacterium sp. HMSC034A01 (assembly GCF_001838175.1). Classification (NCBI taxonomy): domain Bacteria; kingdom Bacillati; phylum Actinomycetota; class Actinomycetes; order Mycobacteriales; family Corynebacteriaceae; genus Corynebacterium; species Corynebacterium sp. HMSC034A01. The sequence continues at coordinate 1,941 of NZ_KV835919.1, forward strand.
AAGTTCTCTTCGCCCGGCTTAACCGTGATGGTGCGCTCGACCTGCTCCTTGTCGCTCGGAGTGCGATCGCCCGGCTCGTAGCGAACGGTGTACTCGCCCGGCTCAACGTCAACCTTCCAGTTACCGTCCTCGTCGGTGACGGTACGAGTGACCTCGTTGCCATCCTTATCGACGATCACCACCGGCACGTTCGGAACACCAGTCTTCTCGTCCGGATCTTCCTTGCCGTCGCCGTTGGTGTCTTCCCAGACCTTGTCCCCGATGGTGCCGCGCTTCGGAGCCTCAACTGTCGTGGGAACCTCAACCGTGGTCGGAACTGGCTGCTTGACCGTAGTCGGTACCGGTTGTTTCACGGTCGTCGGAACTTCAACCGTGGTCAGAACCTCAACCGTGGTGGGCTCGCAGTCACATGGAGCTTCAGTTGTTGGCGTCGGCTCCTCGGTCGGTGTCGGCTCCTCC
>NZ_KV835919.1:2499-58919 GCF_001838175.1 Corynebacterium sp. HMSC034A01
CTCCTCCGTCGGTGTCGGCTCCTCCGTCGGCGTCGGCTCCGCAACCACAATATTCTTGGTAGCGGTTGCTTGATCGAATAGTGGCGAATTACGGCTCACTACACTGGCACTGAAAAGCTCTGCTGACGGGTCGAAGGTGCAGCGCTCAGAGGACACATACTGCTGAATTTGCAGGTGCGATCCCTCTGGGACCCACGCCTCACCTGCAAATGCATTCTCGTTGATCCGCCACTGATACCTTTTCAGCCAATTATGGTTCTCGAACCTTCCTTCGGAACGTTCTGGCTCCCCATCAGGCATCAAAGTGGCTACTGGAGAACCATCTTGACCGAAGACCTGGCCCGTCAGATCCTCACCGTTGGGCCCCGTTAGCTTGAACGACGCATCGCCGTAGAGTTGAAAATCAGAGTTCGTACCTAGCCAGAGATCCGCCATCCACGTGCCGTATTGACCGATATTGTCAAAAGAGACCTCGACCGTGCCCTTACGGACACATCGATCCTGCCCCGGTTCAAGCTCGTCAACACTCTGCATGGTGTAGTTGCCGAATTCCCAGTCTAGATCCGGACGAATATCGACCTCAGAGCCAACAGCTAACTGAAGTTCCGTTCCCGGTTCAACGTCCTGGGCTACCTTGACTGGCACTTCGAGGGTGAAACCCGGATTAGCCCCGAGCGGAAAGTCGCTAGCGGCAAACTCGATAGTCAGCTCGTTAATCTCTTCGTCAACACCAAATGTGTGGGGACGACGATTCTGCCCGTCGTCCCATCGGATATTGGATTCGACCGAGTCACCGAGGTCAATCTCCAACCTGTCGTCAACTTGGATCGAGAAAATCACAGCTGTCGCATCGGACTCTCCATACTTATTTTCTGCGGTTTTGGCGAAAGGAACCGACGAGCCAACTTTGATTGTGGCGGTGGTGGATTCACCCGCCCGAACCTCTGTGTCCGCCAGGTCCAAAGCAATGGACGCTTGCGGTTTCTTCCCCAGGTCGTCCCCGTGCTGGGTGGTGAGAGAGTCATCTTGGATGTAAGCCCCCGCGGTCTGCGGCACCGCCACACCGCCGATACCCAGCGCCACCGTGCTAACTACCGCGGCGACGCTACGCCACCAGCGGTTTTTCCTCGTATTTGATCGTCTATTCTCGCTCATCCCTGGCCTCCACTGTTGAGCGGCAACAAAACTGGTTGTGTCCCGGATAACCGGTATGCCAGGGAGGTTACCCCTTTACCAGACGTGCTGATCAGGCTCTTCCAATAAATTCACCAAGATTTAAGGAAAGGAGGGAAACCGGAAGGCGTCGTTAAGCAAAGGCCCCCAAAAAGATGTTGGCGGAGACGAGGGGATTTGAACCCCTGGAGGGATTAACCTCGCCGGTTTTCAAGACCGGTGCATTCGGCCGCTCTGCCACGTCTCCAACTCAGAGCAGTCTAACGTAGCCTGGCCGCATGAAAGCAATCAATGAGGAACTGAAGCTTATCGACGTCGCTACGCCCGACCTCCGCGAAGGCGAAGTCCTGGTCAAGGTCGTCGCCGCCGGCGTGAACCGCGGCGACCTGATGCAGGCCGCCGGAAAGTACCCACCGCCAAAGGGCGAGTCCGAGATTATGGGGCTGGAGTGCGCGGGTGTGATCGTGGACCCGGGCACGACCGGACGCAAGGAAGGCGAGGAGGTCGGCTGCCTGCTCGCCGGCGGCGGCTACGCAGAATACGTCGCGGTGCCGGAGGGCCAGCTCACGCCGATCCCGGAAGGCCTGACTGTGGAAGAGACCGCCGGTGTGGTCGAGGTGGCGTGCACGGTGTGGTCGAACCTGGGCATGGTCGCCGGGATTGCTGAGGGCGACAAAGTGCTCATCCACGGCGGCGCCGGCGGCATCGGCTCCTTTGCCATCCAGATGTGCAAGGCGCTCGGCTGCGAGGTTGCGGTGACTGCCGGAAGCCAAGAGAAGCTCGAGTACTGCCACGAGCTGGGCGCGGACATCCTGATCAACTACAAGGAGCAGGACTTCGCCGAGGAGCTGCCCGGGTGGGCGGACGCGATCCTGGACGTGGTTGGCGGGCCGTACCTGGAGCAGAACATCAAAGCGCTGAACACGGACGGGCACCTCATCGTCATCGCGGTGCAGGGCGGGCCGAAGGGCACGTTGTCTTTGGGCCGGATGATGCCGCGGCGCCTGTCCGTCACCGCCACCACCCTGCGCGCACGCCCCCGGCCGATGAAGGCAGCGATTGTCGCCTCCACAGTGGAAAATGTCTGGCCGCTGATCGAGTCCGGCAAGATCGCCCCGAACATCTCCGCGCGCTTCCCCCTCGAGGATGCCAAGAAGGCCCACGAGCACCTGGATTCCGGCGACAACACCGGGAAAATCCTTTTGGTTCTCTAGTGACGCGCCAGCGTCACTAGGCCAGCGACGCCACCGTCCGCACCAGCTGCTCGATGTCGTTCTGGGTGTTGAACGGGGACATGGCAATGGTCACGGCGCCGCCCATGTCGGCGACGCCCATGTCGTCGAGAAGCGGTGTGGCGCACGTCTGGGTGGCCACAATGCCGTTGGCCAACAGGCGGCGCAGCACGGTTTCAGACGGCACGCCAGTCACGCCGAACGCCAGGCGCGGGATGCGCTCCACCCGCGCGTCCTCGGCCGCCTCGCCGCTGACACCGACGATGTGCACTGCGGGCAGGGTGCCCAAAAACGTGTGCAGGTCGTCGCGCAGGCCGTTGAGGTAGGCGGTGGTCGCGTCCAGGGAGTACTTCAGGCGGTTGCGGCGGGTAGCGCGGCCGGTAAAGCCCTCGACCAGGGAGGCGTAGTGGTCCACCACCGCCGGCACCGCGCCCGCCAAGCCCTGGGAAACCTCCAGGTCCAGCGCGTCCATGTCCAGGCGCTTGAACATTGCGGAATCGCGGAAGATCAGCGCGGCGATGTCCGGCCCGCCCAGCTGGGCGATGTCCACCGCGGCCACGTCCGCGCCCCAGGCCTCGAGGTCTACGGGGCGGTAAGGGGCGTACGCGGTGGCGTCCACAAGCACCCATGCCCTCGACTTCGCGCGCACAGCCTCCGCGATCTCGGCAACACGCACCACGTTGCCCAGCTCCGCGTGCGCCGCCGGCACAGACACCAGGCGGGTGGAGCCGTCCGCGATCTCGCTGTACTGCCACGCCGGCAGGTCGCCGGTAGCCAGGTCCGCCTGCGCCCACACCTCATCCAGCCCGGCGCGCTGCAGACGCTTGGTCAAATGCGGGCGATCCAGAGGGTTCAGCACGATCGACGAGTTCCGCCGCAGCATCGGCTTCATCGCGTTGACCAGCGCCGAATACAACGCAGGCACGCTGGGACCCAGCACCACCTGGTCCGCCGTCACCCCGGTCAGGTCCGCGATGGCCACGCGCGCCGCCTCCGGGTACTGCACGCCCTCCGGCTGGCCCAGCGCCTCCTTGGAGTGCGATCCCAGCACCGGCTCCGGCGGCGGCACCAGCGCCGCGCTGCGGAAACTTCTCGAGACCGCCGTGGCCACCTTCTCCGGCACCTGCGGCTGCGTGTGGGCGTTCAGGTACGTCCAGCCGCTACCGAGCGATGTGTAGAGTCCACGCACTCCCCACACGTCATACGCCACGGCCGACCTCCCTTCAGGCAAGAATGCCCCAATTATGCACGCCCGTCCGACACGGCGCACACCGCCAGCTCGGGTGCGCAAATACCGTGCACTAGGGTGATCTGCGTGCACAACGAAGAACAGCTGCGCCAAGACGTCGCCCGCATGACCAGCCCTCCGGGCGGAGACACGCCGCCGTCGAAGTCCAAGACCTTCCGGCGCGCGTTCGACGACCTCATCCGCGGCTGGGGGCAGCACGAGCTCTGGCTGCAACTGGGATGGCAGGACATTAAACAGCGGTATAAGAGGTCCACCCTCGGCCCGCTGTGGATCACCATCGCCACCGGCGTGATGTCGCTGGCGCTGGGCCTGCTCTACTCCATGCTGTTCCAAATCGACGTCGCGGAGTTCCTCCCGCACGTCACCGTCGGCTTCATCGTCTGGGGTTTCCTCTCCGGCTGCATCAAGGACGGCGCGAACGTCTTCATCGAAAACGAAGGCCTGATCAAACAGCTCCCATCTGCACTGTCGGTCCACGTGTACCGCCTGGTGTGGCGCCAGCTGCTGTTTTTGGCGCACAACATGGTGATCTGGCTGCTGCTGGTGCTAATCTTCCGCATCCCGCTGACCCTGCACACCCTGCTGTTCATCCCCGGCCTGGCACTGCTTGTGGTCAACGGCGTGTGGGTGGCCATGTTCTTCGGCATGGTGGCCACCCGCTTCCGCGACGTCGCCCCGCTACTGGAAGCGCTGGTGCAGCTGCTCTTCTACGTCACCCCGATCGTCTGGACCACCCGCACCCTCAAGGACCAGGGTGGCGAGGTCGCGCAGCGCGCCATGCTCGCCGAGGTCAACCCCCTCTACCACTACCTCGAGATCGTGCGCGCCCCGCTTATCGACGAACCGTTGGCCACCTACCACTGGGGCATCGTCCTCGCGTGCACCGTCGCCGGCGTCCTGATCACCCTGCTTGCCATGAAGCGCTGGCGCTTCCGCGTGCCGTACTGGGTTTAGGAGTTTAGGAGTTTCACATGGTTTCCATCGACACCTACAACGCCTGCGTCGACTTCCCCATCTTCGACGCGAAGTCCCGTTCCCTGAAGAAGGCCGTGATGTCGTCCGCCGGCGGCAAGATCGGCCAGAACGCCTCCAACACCGTGGTTGTGGAGGCGCTGCGCGACATCAACCTCCACCTTAGGGAGGGCGACCGCGTCGGCCTGGTCGGCCACAACGGCGCAGGTAAATCAACCCTGCTGCGCTTGCTGTCGGGCATCTACGAGCCCACCCGCGGCGTCGCCGACGTGCGCGGCCGCGTCGCCCCCGTCTTCGACCTGGGCGTGGGCATGGACCCGGAGATCTCCGGCTACGAAAACATCATCATCCGCGGCCTGTTCCTGGGCCAGACCCGCAAGCAGATGAAAGCGAAGATGGACGAGATCGCCGAGTTTTCCGAGCTCGGCGACTACCTCAACATGCCCCTTCGCACCTACTCCACCGGCATGCGCGTCAGGTTGGCACTCGGCGTGGTCACCTCCATCGAGCCGGAGATCCTGCTGCTCGACGAGGGCATCGGCGCCGTCGACGCCGCCTTCATGGCTAAAGCCCGCGTGAGGCTCGCCGAGATGGTGGAGCGCTCCGGCATCCTGGTCTTCGCCTCCCACTCCAACGACTTCTTGGCACAGCTCTGCAACACCGCCCTGTGGGTGGACAAGGGCGAAATCCGAGAGGCCGGCCTGGTCGCCGACGTCGTGGGCGCCTACGAGGGCCCCGAGACCGGCGAGTACGTCGCAGAGCTGGTGGAGCGCTTCCACGGCGAAGCTGACGTCGAGAAGCCCTAGCCCCTCCCGACACATCGCGGCCGAATCTGTCAGACCGGACCCAAACCCCCAGTTCGGCACAAACGCCCGCCGTAATTTGTCAGGACTGGAGCTTGCGGATCAGCGCCACGAGCTTCTCCACAAACTTGTGCAACGACGCCGAGGTGAAGCGCAGCACCCGCCACCCGCAAATAGTGAGGTCGGAGTTGATCTCAGCGTCTTTGTGCCACTGCTTCGCCTCGCCGTGGTGGGCGCCGTCGTACATGATGCCGATCCCGAGCTCCGGGATGGCCAGGTCAAACGTGGTCACGATCTTGCCACCGTCCCGGACAACGACTTGCTCTTCCAGCAGCAGCCCGAACTCGTCGCACACCATCTGGGCGAGCAGGCGCATTTCGGTCTCCTTCGGCGAGTCCGCCAGTTTGCTCGACTTCGCAAGCGCGCGGGTGAGCCACCGCTGGCACACCGTCCCTGAGCTCGCCTTCAGGATCTCCATCGGGTCAATGCCCAGGTGGCGCCGCACACAGTCAATGAGAGTGATCGCTTCCACAAGGTCAATGCTGTGCCCGGCGAAGGTGGCGCCATTGCTTGGCGACGACCTCCGGATCTCCCTCAACACCTGCGCCGTCGCCGCCGCAGGGCTGGCCACCTGCAGCTCATGCCCGTAGTGTCGGACCTGCCAAACATGCTCGGGTTTGCACCCCCGGCGCACGATCGACGGCTTGGAGATATTGCCGTGTGAGTTGCGTTCCGCGGATGGATCCATGAGCACAGTGTCCTTGCCCTCCACCCGGTACCTGAGCCCGTACAGCGCAAGCGCGCCATGGGCGAGGACCACGGTGGAAGGCTTCTCTATGCCAAAAGCCGCGGCACGATACGCGGCGGGGACTTGGTAGATCACTCCCCGCGGGTGGTTTCGCGCGTCCGCCCGGGCTAGTTCGTAGGATCTCTGTTCCCGCGCGAGCATGTGGAATCGCGCGCTTACCTGCATCGTTTGCATCCCCTGGGGCAGGTTGCCGGCGGGGAGCAAACTGTTCTCTGGACCGACATTCATCCCGTCATACAAATTCACCATGCCTACTTAGACGTGAAGAAGGCGCGTTTGGATCCCTCGGGCACAATACAAAGCATGACTGCGTTGAATCCGAACGGCACGACCGCCGCCGTGATTGTCACCCACCGCCGCGTTGACCTGCTGAAACACTCGCTTGAGCAGGTGGTCAACCAGACGCATCCGGTGGATTGGGTGATTGTGGTGGACAACGGGGCGCAACACGAGGTGCAGGAGCTTCTCGACGACCTCGCGGCCGACCGCGCCGTCTACCTCCCCTCCCACACCAACCTGGGTGGGGCGGGCGGGTTCGCCTACGGATTCCTGCACGCACTCGCGCTGGGCGCGGACGCGATCTGGTGCGCGGACGACGACGGCCGGCCGAAAGACGAGCACGTGCTCAAAGAGCTCTACCGGGTCGCAGAAAAGCACCAGCTTGCGGAGGTCTCCCCGGTGGTGGCCAACATCGACGACCCGGAGAAGCTCGCGTTCCCACTAAGACAGGGCACGACCTGGCACCGCCGCGTCGATGAGCTCGAAGGCGACTTCCTGCCCCAGTACGCGAGTCTGTTCAACGGCGCGCTGATCTCGGCAAAGGCCACGGAGCGCATCGGCGTGCCCGACTACCGCCTGTTCATCCGGGGCGACGAAGTGGAGTACCACCGTCGTCTGGCACAATCCGGCCTGAACTACGGCACGGCGCTGACCACGTTCTACCTGCACCCGGACGGCTCGGGCGAGTTCCACCCGATCATGGGCGGCCGGGCCCACGCCCAATTCCCCGACAACCCCACTAAGCGGTATTTCACGTACCGGAACCGCGGCTACATCATTAACCAGCGCGGCATGAAGAAGATGCAGCTGCAGGAGGTGGTCCGCTTCGGGTGGTTCTTCCTGCTGGAGAAGAAGGACCCGAAGGGCTTCTACCAGTGGCTGAAGCTGCTGCGCCGCGGCGCCAAAGAGGATTTTAGGCGGCCATAGTTTTCTTGGCTTCGCGGAAGATCAAGTGCCGCTGCAGCTCAAAATTGACCACGGTGGCCACGCCCTGGGCGATGACAAACGACACGACGTTCTTCCACGGGTTGACCAGACCCAGCGACGTCAGCGGCGAGTCCGTCACGCGCCACAGCACCATCTGCACCGCGAACGTCACCGCGTAGAGCACGAAGACTGCCCCAGCCTTCTTCGCGTTGATCTTGGATTGAAAAGAGAACTTGGAGTTGAGCACATAGGCGGCGACGGTGCCGAAAACCCAGCCCACGGCCTTGGCAAAGTCGCGCTGCACCCCCATGAATTCGTCGAGGCTGTGGGTGATGCCGAAGTCGATGACTGCGCAGCCCACGCCGACCAAGAGGAAGGGCACGAGCTGCCGTTTCAGGGTAGAAGTTTCCGCCACGGGCGAATACCCTACCCGCGCATGAGCTGACGGTAGACATCCAACATCTCCGCCGCGCTCCGTTCGCCGCCAATTTCATCCAGCGACGCCAGCGATTCGGCGCACAGCGCCCGAATCTCCCCCATAGACAACGCACCATGCCCCAACGAGGCGAAGATGCTCTCCGCGATCTGCGCGGTCTCCCCGCCAGCGCAGCAGGCCAGCGCGAACACCAGGGACCAAAAGGCATCCCTCTCCTTGCGCCCAGACTCCACCGGCAGCGCCTCGATCCGCTCCCCCGCGCCCACATCCAGCGCCTGCAGCAGCGGCACAAAGTCGTGCCCGCGCGCCCGCGCCATGAACTCGCGCACTTCCGCGCGCAGCCCCGGCACCTCGACCTCCCCCATCAGCCGCGCGTTGACTTCCCCGATGTCGAACCCATGCGGCCCGAACGAGCCGGAGCCTGCCACGCACACGGACGGCGGCGTGGACTCGTCGCGCGGGTACACGCCCGCCAGCTGCATCTCAAAAGACCACAACCCATGGGAGAAGTGGGTGGATTCGCCGGGGGACTTTAGGACGTCGCAAAGCAAACGCTCCTGGGGCGCATCCGCACCCACCTCCTCGATGCCGAAGACCTCCCCCACAATCTCGCAGCACTCCGCGATGATCGCGTCCTCGTCGATACCCACCCACCGGTACACCACCTCATCCGACACCAGGCCAACGCGCACAAGCAGCGTCGCACCAGCCCGGCGCTCGGCGAGGCGGATCACCGGCGCGAGGTGGTCTGAACGGTAAAGGGTGCTGGACATGGCGCCCAATATAGGCTTTCTTTCCATGAGGAAGCATTACAAAGGCGACGACCCCAACGCGATCCACGAGGCAGCACAGCGTATCGACGCCCCGCTGTCCGACTTCATGGTCCGCCTCATGGCGGAAGAATTGCCCTTTGTGGACTCCAAAGGCCGCACCCGGATCTACGAGATCCTGCGCGAGCACAAGGAAGCCGGCAAACCTGTGATTTCCAGCCAAGAAGAGCTCCCCGCGGAGATTCGTAGCATCATGGATCTGTGATTCCGGCGTAGGGTTATGGGCATGGAACTGACAACCCAATCCCTCTACGGCTGGGGCCGTACCGCCCCCTCTACCGCACAGGTGTTGTCCACCGCCGACGTTGACACCATCGCCCAGGCAGTCAAGCAGGTGGCCGACGAAAACTCCGAGCTTCCAGAGCACAAACGCCGCGGTGTCATCGCCCGCGGCATGGGCCGCTCCTACGGCGATCCCGCCCAAAACGGCGGCGGCCTCGTCGTGGACATGACGCCGCTGAACCGCATCCACTCCATCGACCCGGACACCGGCATCGTCGACGTGGACGCAGGCGTGACCCTGGACCAGCTGATGAAGGCCGCGCTGCCCTACGGCCTGTGGGTCCCGGTGCTGCCCGGCACCCGCCAGGTCACCATCGGCGGCGCCATCGGCCCGGACATCCACGGCAAGAACCACCACTCCGCCGGCTCCTTCGGCGACCACGTGCTCTCCATGGAGCTTTTGGTCGCCGACGGCCGCGTGCTGCACCTGGAGCCCACCGGAGAGACGGCCGAGCTGTTCTGGGCCACCGTCGGCGGCATGGGCCTGACCGGCATCATCCTGCGCGCCCGCATCCAGATGACGTTCACGGAAACCGCCTACTTCATCGCAGACACCGACCGCACAGACACGCTGGACGAGACGATCGCGCTGCACTCCGACGGCTCCGAGGTGAACTACACCTACTCCTCGGCCTGGTTCGACGCCATCTCCGCGCCGCCGAAGACCGGCCGCTCCACCATCTCCCGCGGCTCGTTGGCCACCCTGGACCAGCTCAAGGAGCTCGCGCCGAAGCTGGCCAAGGACCCGCTGAAGTTCAACGCCCCGCAGCTGATGACGGTGCCGGACATCTTCCCGTCCTGGACCATGAACAAACTGTCGCTGATGGCCATCGGCGAGGCGTACTACTTCATGGGCAAGCCCGCGCGTAACCAGGTGCTCAACCTCACGCAGTTCTACCAGCCGCTGGATCTCATCGGCGAGTGGAACCGCGGCTACGGCAAGGCCGGCTTCCTGCAGTACCAGTTCGTCGTGCCCACCGACGCCGTCGAGCCGTTCAAGGACATCATCTACGACATCCAGTCTTCCGGCCACTACACCGCCCTGAACGTGTTCAAGCTGTTCGGCGAGGGCAACCAGGCGCCGCTGTCCTACCCGATGAAGGGCTGGAACGTGTGCGTGGACTTCCCGATTAGGGATGGCCTGAACGAGTTCCTGGACCGCCTGGACGACCAGGTCATGCAGTTCGGCGGCCGTCTCTACCTGGCCAAGGAGTCCCGCACCTCCGCGGAGAAGTTCCACGCCATGTACCCGGGGATGGCCGGCTGGCTGAAGACCCGCCGCGACATCGACCCGACCGGCGTGTTCGCGTCCGACATGTCCCGCCGACTTGAGCTGAACTAAGGAGAACCGACCATGTTGAATGCAGTAGGCCAAGCCCAGCACATCCTGCTCCTCGGCGGCACCAGCGAGATCGGCCTCGCCATCGTCGCCGAGCTAGCCTCCCGCGGCGGCAACCCCACCGTCACCCTGTGCGCGCGCAAGGACTCCCCGCGTATCGACGGCGCGATCTCGGCCGTCCAACAAGCCGGCGCAGGCCACGTGCGCCTCGTGGACTTCGACGCCCTCGACTTCACTTCCCACCCGGCGGTGCTCGACGCCGCGTTTGAGGACGGCGACGTCGACGTTGCCGTGGTCGCCTTCGGCACCCTCGGCGACCAGGAGCAGCTCTGGCAGGACCAGGCAGCGGCAGTGGCGTCCGCGCAGACGAACTTCACCGCCCCGATGTCCGTGGGCGTGCTTTTGGGCCAGCACATGAAACGTCAGGGCCACGGCACGATCATCGCCCTGTCCTCCGTTGCGGGCCAGCGCGTGCGCCGCTCCAACTTCGTCTACGGCGCCTCCAAGGCCGGCATCGACGGGTTCTACCTGCAGCTCGGCGAGGCGCTCAAGGACGACGGCGTGAAGGTCACCGTGGTCCGCCCCGGCCAGGTGCGCACCAAGATGACCGACGGGCTCGACGAGGCCCCGCTCACCGTGAACAAGGAAGACGTCGCCGAGGCAGCTGTCGACGCCGCCCTGGCCGGCAAGTCCTCCGTGTTCGTGCACAAGCTCTTCGGCCCGATCTCGCTGGTGCTCAAGGCCATCCCGGCGCCGATCATGAGCAAGCTCAACTTCTAGTTCTGCCCGCATAATTCAGCCACGATCCGTCACCGCTGACGGATCGCGGCTGAATTTGTCAGACGGGCCCTATTTCCCCAGGACCCTGACATTTTCCGGCGTAATGTGTCAGGACTACCTAGTCCTTGGCGCGGCCCATGCCGTGCAGCACCTGCTCGCGGAGCCGGCCGGTCCCCACCACCGCCAAAACACAACCAACCAGCGCGACGGCGACGAGGGCGCCGAACAGGGCCACCTTGTCCAGCACGTTGACGTAAACCATGACCATGCCGAATCCCATCAGGCCACCCATGCCGAACCCCAGCAGGGCCACCACGAGCATGGGAATCCCAACTTCACGCACGGCCACCTTGGTGTGAAAGGCGGCGGGCGCTCCAATGAAGTAGAGCGATTTGGTCAGTTGCTTCTGCTCCACCACGGAAAGTGCCTGGGTGAGCAGGGTGGACGCGACCAGGAGGACTGCCGCGAAGACGGCGGTGATGACCACGCCGGAGGGGATGTCCCCTGTGATCATCTTCAGGGCGGGCTGGTCTTCGATCTCCGGTACCGCGGAGATCCAGGCGCCGACGCCTCCGATGAATGCCACGAAGTACAGGGCGGTGACGCGCTTCCAGGTGGTTTTCGCGCCCCGGCCGACCCGGCGCGTGGCCACGTAGTTCGCGGCCCCGGGCACCCGGTAGCTCACGCGAGCGAGGAGTTGGATCACGCCGACGGCGATCAGTGCGTTGACGGTGAGAATGCCACCGGCTACAACCAGCAAGGCGCCGAATTCCAACGCGTCTGCCTGCGGAGCGATGGTCAGGGAGCTTAGGTAGCGGTACAGCACCACCGCGCCAACGAGCGAGAGCACCAGCGTGATCAAGTTTTGGCCCTTTGGTGGGATTTTCTTGGTGACGCCGAGTGGGGTGACGGCGACTCGTCGCAAGGCAAGCCACACTGAGCACGCGGCCAGCACCAGCACGACGATCCAGGCGATGGGGATGACCCACCAGGTGAGCATCTCCCAGGCGCCGACGGGTTTGTCCTGGAAAGTCAGCAACGACCACGCGGGACTCGTGACCACGTAGAGCACTGAGCCAATCACGAGCCCGACAAGCGCCTGGCGCAGGGACTCCAAGATCATCATTCCGCGCACCTCGCCGGCGGTCGCGCCGATGAGGCGTAGCGCTGCCAGGTGTTCTTCGCGCCCGCCGAGGTTCGCCCGCGCAGCTTGGGTGAGCAGCCCCAACAGGCTTGGCACGAGGAGCACACACGCGAACAGCGCGAGGAAGATATACGCGATGGAAATGGGGCCGCCCATCGACTCCTCGATTTCCACGAGCGCCTCGTGCGGGTGTAGGTCGCGGGCGAGGAACATCCAGGTGCCGCCCATGAGCGTGCACAGCATCCAGGTCGCCACGGTCACGGCGACCAGCGACAGGGCACGGACCCAGCGTTCGCCGATCTGCCGTTGCGAGCGCCCTTCGCTTGTCGACGACACCGCCGAGCGCATCAACGTCATTGCACTCATCGCGCCACCTCCGAGTGGATCAGGCCGTCGCGGATTTCGACGCGGCGGCTGCACCAGTCGGCGATCTTCGGGTCGTGCGTGACCAGCACGAGGGTGACGCCGAACTTCTGCGCGATTGCCACGATCTGCTGCATGACCTCGTGCCCGGTGGCTTGGTCCAGGGCGGCGGTGGGTTCGTCGGCAAACACCACCGACGGCGGCCCGGCCAAGGCGCGGGCGATGGCCACGCGCTGCACCTGGCCGCCGGAGAGTTGCCCTGGGTACCGGTCCACAAAGGCCCCCAAGCCCAACCGGGTGAGCATGTCGATGGCCTCGGCGTGTGCCTCCGCACGCGACACCCCGCGCATGATCTGTGGCAGGGCGACGTTTTCGGTGGCGGTCAGCTCCGGCAGCAGCTGGCCGTCTTGGAAGATGAAGCCAAAGTTCTCGAGGCGCAGGCGCGAGCGTTCCGCGTCGTTCATGGCCGACACGTCCTGGCCGTTGAAGCGCACCTGGCCGTCGTCGGGCACGAGCACGCCGGACATGCAGTGCAGCAGGGTCGATTTGCCGGAGCCAGAGGGCCCCATGATCGCGACGGATTCGCCGCCGCCAACCGTCAGGCTGATGCCTTCGAGGACCCGTTGTTGGGTGAAGGACTTCGTGATGTCGTTGAGTTCAAGCATGGTGTCTATTCCACAGGTGGTCGTCGATAAGCACTATGGCCCTGGCTCCCGAATATGGGTAGTGCTAGCTCTACCTGGCTACGCTCGGGGCCATGCGGCGACATAAACACGAGGAGCGCGCGGCCGCCAAAATCCACCAGTTGACGGTTTCGCGGCGCAGGATCGCGGAGGCGTACGAGGTGGAGCGGCTGCGCATCGAGCGCGACCTGCACGACGGCGCGCAGCAATATTTTGTGGCTGCCGCGATGAAGTTGGGCGAGGCAAGGTTGGACATTGCATCGCAGCTTCTCGACGACGCCGCCCGCGACCTCCACAACGGCCTCGACGCCCTGCGCCGCACCGTAAGGGGCATCCACCCGCGAGAGCTGTCGGACCACGGGCTGGTTGCCGCGATCGAGACCGCCGCCGCACAGCACGGCCCGCATGTCACGGTCCGCGCGCCGCACGAGCTGCCGCGTATCGACGCCTCCGTCACCGCCGCCGCCTACTTCTTCACCACCGAAGCCTTAACCAACGCCGCAAAGCACGCACCACATGCACCGGTGAGCGTGCTGGTCACCTGCGACCACACTCTGAATGTTTCCGTCACCGACCAGGGCGGCGGCAACGCACGCATCACCCCCGGCGGCGGGCTCGACGGGATGCAGGAACGAATCGCAGCGTTCGGCGGTGAGATGGAGCTGCACTCGCCGGATGGTGGGCCGACCACCGTCACCGCCCGTATTCCGTTGCTGTTGTTCCGGGGAGAAAGTGGGATTGCGCCATGAGGATTGTTATCGCGGACGACTCCGCACTGCTGCGGGAAGGCGTTGCCGGCCTGCTCACCCGGCGCGGCCACGAGGTTGTGGCGCAGGTGGATAGTGCGGATCGGGTGCAGGGGGTCGTCGATACGCATGCGCCCGACCTGGTGATCACGGACGTGCGCATGCCGCCGAACATGCGCGACGACGGCCTTCAAGCAGCACTGGAGCTGCGCCAACGGGGCCCAGTCAACGTGCTGGTGCTGTCGCAGTACGTCGCGCCCGCCTACGCCAGGGAATTGTTCTCCGGCGGCGACGGCGGCACCGGCTACCTGCTGAAAGACCGCGTCGCGGAGGTGAAAGACTTCATCCAGGCGTGCGAAACCGTGGCGTCCGGCGGCGTGGTCATCGACCCGGACGTGGCCAGCGCGCTCATGGCCGCGAGCTCGCGCTGGCTAACCACGCTCACCCCGCGCGAGATGGAAGTGCTCGAACACATGGCGGAGGGCCTGTCCAACGCGCAGATCTCCGAGCAGCTCTACCTCTCCGGCGCTGCGGTGGCGAAGCACGTCTCCAGCATCTTCTCCAAGCTCGGCCTCACCCCCGACGAGGACAACCGGCGCGTACGCGCGATCCTGATGTACCTGGCAGAACGTGGAGTTGGGTAGCGTATGCGAAACTGTTACGTATGACTACCGCTTACCACCCCGACGAGCAGTCGGTTGGGCAAACCGCTGCCCGGACTGTCGCGGCCGGGCTCGCCGGCGGCGTGATCGCCCTGGTCGCCTGGTTCGTGCTGCACAAGATCTCGCTGCCGGCGTTTAACACGTCGATGGTGACCAGGTCTTTGGCCACCGCCGCGTCCTTCGTCTGCATCGGCGTCGGCGTCGTTCTGGCTGTGCTGTGGACGAAGGGCAAGAAGCCCTGGATTTCCTCGGCCGTGATGTCGTTGGTGCCGGCGGGGCTGGTGGTGTCGTCAATCGGCATCCCGCTGGGCGCGACCCGGCTGTACCTGGACGGCATCCAGGTGGACCAGGGCTTCCGCACCCAGTTCCTGTCGCGCATGACGGAGAACCTCGGCCACGCGGACATGGCGTACAAAGACCTGCCCACCTTCTACCCCATGGGCTGGTTCTGGCTCGGAGGCCGCACCGCCAACGTGCTGGGCATGCAGGGTTGGGAGGTGTACCAGCCGTTCGCGATCGCCACGTTGGCGGCGGCTGCGGCGATGCTCACCCCGGTGTGGCGCAGGCTCACCGGCTCGCTGCCCACCGCGCTCGCCATCGCCACGGTGACCACGGCGGTTGTGCTCACGGAGGTGCCGGAGGAGCCGTATGCGGCTGTGGTGGCCATGTTCGTGCCGGCGGCGGCGGTGATGTCCTACCGGGCGGTCAACGGCTCGTGGGCGTCCACCATCGCACTGGCCGTCTACCTGGGCATTTCCGCCAGCTTCTACACCCTGTTCACCGCGATTGCGGCGCTGACCATGGTGGTGCTGGCCGTCATCCACACCTTTACTAAGCACTCGGTCCAGCCGCTGGTGCACCTGCTGGTCACCGGCGTGGGCTCGCTGGCCATCGCCGCGATCTCCTGGGGGCCGTACGTCTGGCGCGTGATCACCGGCGACGAGCAGCTGGAGTCCACCGCGAACCACTTTCTGCCCATTGAGGGCACGTACTTCCCGCTGCCGTTTTTGTCGTTCTCGCTGATCGGGCTTTTGTCCATGATCGGGTTGATCTACCTGATTTACAGGATCAAGGAGCCTGAGTTGGCGGCCCTTGGTGCGTCGATAGGCGTGTGCTACCTGTGGGCCCTGGCCTCGATGGCGATCACCCTGCTGGGCACCTCCCTGCTGGGCTTCCGCCTGGAGGTGCTGATTGTGGCGCTGTTTGCCACCCTCGGTGTGATTGCGATCTCCGAGTTCGGGCTGAACAAGTACACCACCGCCGTCGCCGCGATCCTGGCGGTGGGCGCGCTGCAGATGGTGCAGAACATCCCGGTGGAAAACGAGGACTACATCGATCAGGCGTATGCCGACACCGACGGCAACGGCGAGCGCGCGGACCGCTTCCCGCCGGACGCGGGCCGCTACTACCAGGAGATGGCCGACTTCATCGAGGCCCACGGCCACATGAAGAACGACGCGGTGATCTACACCGACGAGATCAACTTCATGGCCTTCCAGCCCTTCTACGCGTTTAACGCCTACACCAGCCACTACGCCAACCCGCTGGGCGAGTTCGAGCACCGCAACGACGAGTTGAAGCAGTGGGCGGAGATCTCCTACGAGGACCCAGAGAAGTTCACCGAGGCGGTGGACAATTCGCAGTGGGAGCCGCCGGTCGCGTTCGTGTTCCGCGACAACGGCAAGGACGGGTTGAAGACCCACATTGCGCACGACATTTACCCAAGCCAGCCGAACGTGCGCTACGAAGGCTTGTTCTTCAACCCAGACGCATTCGAGCAGGACTGGGACGTCGAGCAGTTCGGCCCGTTTGCTGTGGCGGTGAGGAAGTAAGGTGTCCGCTGTGAAAAGAGTCCAGACCACCGCGACTGTCGCGGGTTTGATCGCGTTTGTCCTGCTGTTGCTCGTGCCGTTTCTGCCGGTGAAGCAGACGGAATCGTCCGTGTCGTGGCCGCAGAACGGCTCGGTGGCGTCGGTGAACGCGCCGCTGATCTCGCTCGCGCCGCAGCAGCTCGATGTCACTGTGCCGCTTTCGGCTATCGACGAGCTCCGCGAGGGCCAGTCGCTGCTTTTGGGCACGCTGCCTGAGGGCTCCCCGAAGGCCAGCGACCGCGGTTTCTTTATCACCTCGCCCGACGGCGGCCTGGTGGTCAGCTCTCTGAACGAGGTGCTGCTGCAGCTCACTCCGGCGCAGGTGGCGAAACTCCCCGACGACGCGAAGCTTGAGGCCCACCTCGCCCACGACCTCACCACCGTGGAGATCCCGGGCACGGATTATTCCGAGGAGGACGATGAGGAGGATTATCGCCCGCAGCTCACCGGCATCTACACCGAGCTCAAGGATGAGCAAAAGCTTATCGACGCAGGCCTGTCCGCCAACGTGGACATCAACTCCCGCTTCACCTCCCAGCCGACACTGATCAAGACGCTGGCGATGGTGCTCGGCCTGATCAGCGCCCTGATCTCCCTGGCCGCGCTGCGCAAGCTGGACCGCCCCGCCCCGCGCCTGCGCCGCCAGGGGCTGAAGCCTCTCGACGGCCTGGTGGCCGCCGTGCTCGGCTTTTGGCACATCTTCGGCGCTAACACCTCCGACGACGGCTTCCTGCTCACCATGGCGCGCGTGGCCGCCAACACGGACTACATGGCGAACTACTACCGCTGGTACGGCGTGCCGGAGGCCCCGTTCGGCTCCCCGTTCTACGACCTGCTGGCGTTGATGTCGCAGGTCACCACGGCGTCGATGTGGATGCGCTTGCCGGCCCTGTTCGCGGGCCTGGGCACGTGGTGGCTGCTCTCGCGCGAAATCCTGCCGAAGCTCGGCCCCGCGGTTGCCAACAGGCGCGTCGCCCATTGGACCGCCGCGCTGGTGTTCCTGACGTTCTGGCTGCCGTACAACAACGGCACCCGCCCGGAGCCGATCATCGCGTTCGGCCTGATGGCCACGTGGGCGCTGTTCGAGCGCGCCATGGAGACCGACCGCCTGGTCCCCGCTGCGTGGGGCACCGTCGTGGCGGCGCTGACCCTGGCGTGCGGCCCGACCGGCCTCGCCGCTGTGGGCGTGTTCCTGATTTCTTTGCCCTGGGTGTTGGGGACCATTGGGCGTCGAGAGGCAAAGCTCGCTTCGATCGCGCCGTTCATGGGCGCCGGCATGGCTGTGATGGTGCCGGTGTTCAAGGACCAGACGCTGGCGACTGTGCTGGAGGCGACCGCGGTGCGCTCCGAGGTGGGCCCCGCAATGAGCTGGTTCGAGGAGTGGAGCCGCTACTCCGTGCTGTTCGAGCAGACGGTGGACGGCTCGCTGGCGCGCCGCTTCCCCATGTTCGTGCTGCTGCTGTGCATCGGCCTGACCCTGTGGTGGTTCGCCCGCGGCGGTGAAAGGACAAAGACCGCGCAGCGCATGATGCTGATCATCGGCTTGTCCACCTTCTTCCTTATGTTCACGCCGACGAAGTGGACGCACCACTTCGGCATCTACGCGGGCCTCGGCGCGGCGATCGCGGCGTACGGCTCGGTGGTGCTCTCGCGGATCGCGCTGCAGTCCAAGCGCAACCGCTCGTTTGCAACAGCCGCGGTGCTGTTCCTGCTGGCTCTGACGCTGGCGGGCTGGAACGGCTGGTGGTACGTGTCCTCCTACGCGGTGCCGTGGTGGGACCGCACTCCGCAGCTGAAGGCCGTGGAGTTCAACACCATCGTCCTGGCTATCGCGCTGGTGGTGTTCGTGGTGGGCGTGGTGCAGTCCATGCGCCCGCCGAAGCCTGTGGACGCCTCCCGCTGGGCCGGCGTCATGTCCGCCCCGATCGCCGTGGCGGCGGCGCTGATTGTGGCGCTGTCCTGCCTGACGTTTGTGAAGTCCTTCATCTCCCAGGCGCCGAACTACTCGGTGGGCATGGGCAACGTGCGCACGTTTGCGGGCGACCGCTGCGCCCAGGGTGCGGATGTGCTGTTGGAGGAGGACACCAACGACGCATTCCTTTCGCCTATCGACGGCGTCCCGCTCGGCCGCTCCCTGGATTCCGGCGACAACTACGGCTTCCACCCCGACGGAGTTCCCGCCTTCATCGCGTCTGAAAACGCCGACACCTCGGATTCGAGCAACCAGCAGGTCCAGTCCGACGACACCGCCGACGTGGACCCCGGCTCCGACGAGGCGCAGTCCACCTCGCGCGTGAACACGCAGGGCAACCGCCCGCGCTCCATGCGCGGCGTGAACGGCTCGACGGTGCGCCTGCCGTTCGGCTTGGACTACACCCGCGTGCCGGTGCTGGGCACCTTCGAGGACGAGCCGACGCAGTCCGCGAAGCTGGAGACCTCGTGGTTCGACCTGCCGTCCGATTCGGAGGAGCGCCCGCTGCTGGTGACGTCCGTGGCCGGCCGCATCAAGCACCACGACATCAACGGCGTCGAGCAAGAGGGCAACGAGCTGGAGCTGCAGTACGGCCGGAAAACTTCCGGCGGCGTGCAGAAGCTCGGCGCGGTGGAGATGCTGGACCAGGGTCCGACCCCGCAGTGGCGCAACCTGCGCTACCCCATTGCTGATCTGCCCGACGAGGCTGACGTGGTGCGCCTGGTGGCCAAGGACACCTCCCTGGCGGAGAAGGACTGGCTGGCCGTGACCCCGCTGCGCAACCCGAAACTGGTGGAGCTGAACACCATGTTCGACTCCGAAACCCCGGGCCTTCTGGACTGGGCCGTGGCGTTCCAATACCCCTGCCAGCGCCCCTTCTACCACCACGCAGGCGTGGACGAGATCCCGGAGTTCCGCATCATGCCGGACGCCCCGGGCAAGCAGCAGCTGTCCGGCTTCATGGACTTCCTTGGCGGCGGCTCGCTCGCCCCGGTGGAGGCCGTGAACACCTCCTACGAGGTGCCGGGCTACCTCAAGGGCGACTGGCAGCGCGACTGGGGTTCTGTGGCCAAGTACGAGCGCCGCACCAACTCCGCCGGCGAGGCTCCCGCCCTGGCGCAGGTGGACCTGGAAGAAACCACCAGGTCGGGCCTGTACACCCCCGGCCCGATGAAGGTGCGCGACCCGGAGGAATAAAAGGTACAATCCCCTCGCTATGAAACTGCCAAAGATCGCCGCCGCCGCTGCCCTGCTGTTTTCCCTGGTCGCCACCCCCGCTCAGGCTCAGGCCCAGGCCCAGCAGAGCTGCGCCGCGCACTACTTGGTCGCGGTGCCGGGCGGCGCTAACACGGCAGAGGGCATCCCGGACTACGTGCCGCACGGCGGCAACGTGTTCATGACCGGCATGCTCACCCGACTGGGCACCGGCGGGGAGATCACACCGCTGTGGGTGTCCTACCGGTCCACCCCGTTCGCCACCACGGAGTACGAGAAGTCCAAGGCGGGCGGGCTGAAGCGCGCACGATCCACTGTAAAAAGACTGGCCAACGCGTGCCCGGACGCGAAGTTCAGTTTCACCGGCTACTCGCTCGGCGCGGACATCGCCGCCACGATCACCAGCGACATCGCCAATGGACGCGGCCCGATCGAACCGGAGCGTGTCTCCGGTGTTGCGCTGTTTGCCAACCCGCACCAGGGCGGCAACGGCGCGGTGCTCTCCGCCGGCACGTCCCCGCACTCGCGCGGCTCGCTGGGCTCGCTCCCGGACGGCTACGGCGTGCTCGGCCCGCGCGTGTTGGAGATCTGCCGCGTCGACGACCTTGTGTGCTCCATGCAGGAGTCGCACCGCGGACTGGTCGCCCCCGCCATGCGCACCAACCTGGCCGCCGGCCGCGTGCCGCTCGCCGAGTTCAACGTGCTGTTCCGTGCACTCGGCCTGAAGTCGCTGGGCATCTTCTTCGACATCGGCTCTCACGGCGGCTACACGCTGGCGCAGCAGCGCGAGGCCAGCAACTGGATCATCGAGCAGTCCCAAGCCCCCATCCAAATTCCTGTTCCGGCGGTAGAGTTGGGGCATGAATGACCTCTTTGAGCTTGTAAACGGCACGTGGGCGAAAACCCACGAAATCCCCGCTGACCGCGGCATCGACGGCGCGTTCTACGTTTTGCGCGATAAGTCCGAGGAAGACGTCCACGCCATCCTGGAGGAAGGTGCCGGCTTGGGCGGCGACCTGTTCACGTCCTTCATGGACAACCCCGGCGACATCAGCTCCCTCGACCCCGACCTGGCCAAGATTGAGGTCGCGGACGTCGAAGGGTTCGTGCGCGGCTTGGGCGAGCTGGAGCGCGTGGGCATCGGCGGGCCGGTGAGCTACTGGGTGGAGAAGGACTCGCAGGGCGAGGAGTCCGTGGCCTACATTTTCCAGTCTGGCCTGGGCCTTCCGGACGAGGCGTACTACCGCGACGAGGACCACGCGGAAACCCTCGGGGCGTACAGGAAGCACGTGGCGAAGATGCTCGGCTTCCTCGAGCCGAAGTACCTGCAGGGACTGACACCCGAGATCGCCGCCGAGCGCATCGTCAACCTGGAGACCCAGCTGGCGGCGAGCCACTGGGACGTGGTCAAGGCGCGCGACGCGGTGGCCACCTACAACCCCACCACCCTTGAGGAGATGCCGCCTTTGGTGCGCGTGCTTCTCGACGCCTCCGGTCTTTCCGGCAAGGTCGTCAACATGATGCCGTCGTTCACTGAAGACCTGGACGGCATGCTGCGCGGGGAAACACTCGCGGATTGGCAGCTGTGGGCCGCGTGGAACATCCTGCGCTCCCGCGCCGGCGTGCTCTCTGAGGAGATCGGCAAGACCAACTTCGAGTTTTATGGAAAGCATCTCTCCGGCGCCACCGAGCAGCGCGACCGTTGGAAGCGTGGGGTGGGGCTCGCGGAGAGCCTGGTTGGAGAGGATATTGGGCGGAGCTACGTCGAGAAGCATTTCCCGCCCTCATCCAAGGAGAAGATGCTGGAGCTGGTGGAGTACCTGATTGCTGCTTACCGCTCCCGCATCCAGCAGCTGGAGTGGATGAGCGAGCCGACGAAGGAGCGCGCGCTGGAGAAGCTCGCGCAGTTCAACGCCAAGATCGGCTACCCGGAGAAGTGGCGCAACTACTCCGGCCTGGAGTTCGGCGAGGACCTGGTGGAGAATGTCCGCCGCGGTGCCGCGTTCGAGCACGACTACCAGCTATCCAAGATTGGAAAAGCCTCCGACCGGCAGGAATGGGTCTCCTCTCCGCAAACGGTGAACGCGTTCTACAACCCTGTGGTCAACGACATCACGTTCCCCGCCGCGATCCTGCAGCCGCCGTTTTTCGACCCGGACGCTGACGCCGCGGAGAACTTCGGCGCGATCGGCGCGGTGATCGGGCACGAGATCGGCCACGGCTTCGACGACCAGGGCTCGCGTTACGACGGGCTAGGCAACCTCAACTCCTGGTGGACCGACGAGGACCGCGCCAACTTCGAGCAACTGACCGCGAAGCTAGTCGGCCAGTTCAACGGCCTGGTGCCGTCCGTGTTGGAGGGCACGAAGACCAAGGGCGTCAACGGCGAGTTCACCTTGGGCGAGAACATCGGCGACCTCGGCGGGCTGGGCATCGCCGTGGTGGCGTACAAGAAGTACCTTCAGGACCACGGCCTCGATGATGGGGAGCCGCAGAAGTTCGGCGACTTGGAGGGCGAGTACACCGGCTTCCAACGCCTGTTCCTCGCGTGGGCGCGTGTGTGGCGCTCCAAGGCACGCCCGGAGATGGCGGCGCAGCTTTTGGCCATTGACCCGCACGCGCCGAACGAGTTCCGCTGCAACGTCATCGCCGCGAACATCGCCGAGTTCTACGAGGCGTTCGATGTGGAAGAGGGCTCCAAGATGTGGATCGACCCCGAGGACAGGGTGACGATTTGGTAGAGCACATCAACGAGCAGGGCGACCCGAACTTCAACGTCGGCGGCGTCAAACGCGACATGCCGCCGGAGCTGCAGCTGGAGCAGCTGGCGTCCTACATGCACGCCACCTACGAGGACGGGCCGAACTACCTGGCCCTGCTGCCGGACCGCATCACTCACGCCGCGATGCTCATGCTCGGGAGCGCCGTCGACCACGCGCTTCCAGCGACAAAGTGGGCTGATGGAGTCACAGTGGAATCCCACGAGCTTGGTGTTGTGTTCCGCCCATCAAAACCGAACGGGAGGTGGGCAGTTTCGCTTTGGGACGGCCCCACAGGCGCCAAGGACATGCTCTGGCGCCCAGATGTCGCGGCCGCCGCGGAGCTGTCCGGCACCACGATTTTGGACGTGGACTCAGTGGCAGATGCCACCAGGGCTGTGGAATTGGTCGGCGCCGAGGTGGTGTGGGCACTCGGCGACGTAGCGTTGCCGCCGGCAGACCGCTACATCGTCACCTTTCCCACCACGCAACCTGCGGTGGACGGGTTTATCCAGGTCAGGGCCGGTTCTGGCCTTGAGGGCACCGAGTACCACGCCGACGGGTTCATCTCCACGCCGGCGGAGATCCGCCGCCGGGTCACAGACGCCGCCGAGGAGCTCTAGCCCAGAACAGACTCGGCTTCGTCCACCTCGTCGAAGGTGGGCTCGTCAACCTCGGCGAGGAAGAACTGGGCGCCGTTGGCGTCGTGCACGCCGGCAGTCCCGTTCTCGGGGCCAAACTCCACCCCGCCGCCGAGGTTTTCCACCTGCGTGCAGGCCGCGTCCACGTCGCGCACGCCGAAGTAGCTGAACCACTGGGCGTGTTCGCCGACGAACATGCCCAAAAACGGCGCCCCGTCCTCCACCGCGACGAAGTAGCCGTCCTCCTCGCGGATCTCCCAGTCGAACAGCTCGCCGTAGAAGTCGATGGCGTCCATGCTCGGAGCCGAGTACTCGTACCACACCGGCACACCCGGCTCACCTGCGGCGAAGAAGCGCTCCTCCGGGTCCTTCAGACCGAACAGGCCACCGGCGGGGTCCTGGCAGAGTGTGACGGATTCATCTGCACTGAGCACCTTGCCGCCCAGCTTTTCCACGTTCTCCGGGCTGCCGATAAACGACGTCACCCACATGTCCATCTGCGCCGGCACAATGCCAGCCACCGGCAGGCCCTCTTTCCGGGCGATACCGTCCACGATCTCCCAGCCCAAAAGCTCGGAGTAGAAGTGGGTGGACTTGAGCTGGTTCTGGGTGACCAAGTCCTGCCAGAACGGCATGCCTTCCTTGCCTTCGAATGCGGGCATTACAGGTTCCTCCACTTCTCGGGGTCGAAGTCGTCGTTGGCGGTGCGCTCGTCGAAGTAGTCGCCGTCGTCTCCGTCGACTACAACCGTGGCCGAATCAGCCCCAAGGCCGACGGTATCGCCGTCGATAAGCGAGTGCCCCCTCGAGGTGACCACCTCGTTGTTGACGGTGACCTCGCCGGAGCTGATGGCCTCCTTGGCGTGGCCGCCGGATTCTGCGAGGTTGGCCAGTTTGAGAAATTGGCCGAGTTTGATCGTGTCGCCTGAAATGGGCACGTCGATATGCATGGCCGACAGTCTAGCGTTCTGCCTGATCCACCGGCATTATGCTCATCGTGTCGATGTTGACGTGCGCCGGCAGGCTGGCCACCCACCGCACGGCCTCCGCGATGTCGTCCGCGGAGAGATTCTGCTTGCCCTCGTAGACCTTGTTTGCGCGCTGCTCGTCGCCTTTGAATCTGTTCAGGGAGAAGTCCGTCTTCACCCGGCCCGGGTCGATCTCGCACACACGGATGTTGTTCTCCGCCTCCTCGCGCCTGAACGCCCTGGTCACGCCGCGGAGTCCGTGCTTGGCGGCGTTGTAGCCCGACCCGCCCTTGTACGCGTCCGTGCCAGCCACCGACCCGATGTTCACCACCAGCCCGTTCGACGCCTTGAGCTGCGGGTACAGCGCGCGGGTGACGCGCATCGTGCCCATCACGTTGGTCTGGAACATCCACTCCCAGTCCGCGTCGTCCGCGTCGCGCAAAAAGTCCAGCTCCTTCGCGCCGCCGGCGTTGTTGACCAGTAGATCGACGCGGTCAAGCTCCGCAAGCTTCTCGACGCTCCCTCGGTCCACCACGTCCAACTCCATCGCCACCCCACCGATCTCGTCCGCGATGCTCTGGCACTTCTCCAGGCGCCGCGCCGCCACGACGACCTTCCAGCCGTCCTTGGCCAGCGCCCTGCATGTGGCCTCCCCGATACCGGCCGATCCGCCAGTGACTACTGCTACCTTCTGCTCGCTCATGAGCCGAAGTGTAGGCCCTCCCACAGCATCCAGAGTGCTAATGCGATGAAGATGCTGCCCGTGATGACGTCGATAAGCTTGCTGTACTTGACGATCAGCTGCGACATTGCTTGGACTGCCAGCGCAAAGCCGGTGAACCAGATGGTGCCCGTGATAGCCATGACCGGCGCGGCGATCCACCCGAGGTGCGCGAACTGGGCGAAGATGGCGCCGAAGAACAGGATCGCTTTCGGGTTGGACAGGTTGGTGAGCAAGCCCGTGAGCAGCGGCCTCGGCACCCGCTTCGTGGCGGGGATCTCCGGGTCGGAGGCACGGATGGCGCCGATGCCCATCCACAGCAGGTAGGCTCCGCCCACGATCTGGAGCACCGACAAAACCTGCGGAAATGCCTGAATCAGCGCACTTAGGCCCGCCAGGGATGCGACGATCCAGATGGTGTTGCCGAGCATGATGCCCAGCGCGCACATCACGCCCGACCTGCGGTCCTTCGACCCCACGCGGATGATCTGCACCAAGTCCGGGCCGGGGCTCGCGATCGCCGCAAGCCACACACCGAGTAACGCAATCATGTCGCCTCCATTTGCCGCATGGTGATGTTCAGCCGGCCTTCGAGCAGGTCGGACGTGCCCTTTCTAGCGCCGAGGACGCCATGTTTCGCCCTCCTGGCTGGACCGCCAAAGACGACAACGTCGCCGGACAGGAGCAGCGTATCGCGCCCAGCGATGCGGAAGATCGTGTCCTGGCCGAACGACAGGCTGACCACCGCATTCTCCGACTTTTCCTCCGCATCCACGTGCTGGCCCATCCCCTTGCCCGGCGGGTAGAAGTTCACCAGCGCTGTTTCAATTCTTGGGGTCGGGCCGACTAGCGGGTCTACTTCCCTCGCCTTGGCCATGACGTTATCCGCGATGGCCTGGAAGTTCCCGGGGATCGGCGGCACTGGGTAGCCGTCGACCTCCCTGACCATGCGGTACGGGTTCGTGGCCCAGAACCAGCCCAGCGAGAGCAGCCAGGCATCCATGTGGCCGTGGCCGACCTTTGGACGTCGCATAGCAACGGGCGTCCCCGCTGCCATTCGTGCCAGCTCGCGCGCCTGGGCGACCAATTCCTCCTGCTCAGCGGGCGTGAAGAAGGCAGGCAAATGGACCGCACCAGGGATGATGCGGGCGGGCGGCCGCGGAATGACGAGCACGGGAATAATGTAGCGCACCAGCGCGTCAGTGTCGAACACATGAGTGGTTTTCGTTTTCTTTTTCCTGGCCTACCCCTTGACAGTCGTGCACCTGTTCTATATTGTTGAGCATATCACGACGAGAGGGGCGACCGTGACCACCGCCACCACAGCACCGAAAAAATTTCGCAACCAGCGAGAACACGACCCGGATAGCGAATGCGCCCAGGCCATCCGGGATACGTACTGGACCATGTTTGGGCACTACGCGTACCCCGGTTTCGACGTCGAGGATTTCGACGCCACAGTGACACAACTGCAGCTCGCCACCGGGTGGCACAAAGGGTTTGTCAAGAATGCGATCCTCGGCCACGCCGCGCTGCAAGACCTTCCGCGCCTGCGGGAGCTGCAACAAGAATCGCGCGTGATGGACGTGGGGCACTTGACCGCGGTCTACACCGCCATCGAGGAGCTCGGGGAGGATGTGGACGAGGAAGCACTCATGCTTATCGACGGCATCCTGGTAAACACGTTCACCCCCACCCGCCACGACCAGGCTGTTCCCCAGCGCAAAACCGTCACAGACCGCATCCGTGCCGCGATTAAGCGCATGGATAGGGGTCGCGCCTACGACAAGCGCAAGCGAGAAAAGCGCGAGCAGGACAACTCAGAAAAGTTCGGCATCTACGAGTACCGCGACCGGGCGATCGTGCAGCTGGACACGAATTCTCTGGACGGCCGGAGGATCCAGGCGAACGTCGCCGAGGTTGCGCGCGAGCTCGGCATCAGCACGGCCGACGCGGCTATCATGCTGCTGTCCGGCGAGGCGATCGGCATTGAGGTGACTCCGGTGCTGAACGTGTACGCCCCGAAGAACCGCGCGATCAGCGGCCCGGTCTACCTCCCCGGCAGCGGTTGGACGACACCGGAGGCCACCTCCGCGTTCGAAGACTGGTTGGCAAGAACGTTCCCCGTCACGCGCGATCTGGAGAAAGAGGGCGAAAAGGTGCTGCAGGGCTACGGCCCCGGCGAGGGCATGCGCCACGCCGTGTACGCCCGCAACCGCACCTGCATCTACCCGGAGTGCAACCGTCCCGCCGAGCAGTGCCAGCTGGACCACCGCATCCCCTACGAGGAGGGCGGCCGCACCGAGGTGGACAACCTTTTCCCCCTGTGCCAGCACCACCACAACATGAAGACCGACCGCCGGATTTTCTACATCCCCGACCCCTACTCCGGCGACATCATCTGGCTATTCGCCGACGGCACCTATGTCGTCACCGCCGAAGAGGGCCTGTTGCGCGACCAGATCACACCGTTTAACCCGCGGTGGCAGTCCAGTATGTCCGCCGTGCGCAAAAATCGCTCCCGGGCTGCGGAGTTTTTCGCCAAAGGCCACACAATCCTGGACACCTTCGAGCAGGACCTGGACCTCGAACAGGCCACCGCCGCGATCAAAGACTTAGAGCAGGAGTACGGCATGAAATTCGGGTTCACTCCAGAGATGCCATACGTGGAACCGCTCCCCGAAGAGCCGGTTGAGGCCCCGTTCCCCGACCCGGAGGAGGAAGAACACTAACGCAAGTAAAACCGATCCACCACCTCGTACTTTGGGCCGCCACTTCGGCCCTTGCCCAGGTGTGACTCCAGCAGCAGCACTTCATCGGCGGCGAATTCAGGGCCGGTGTAGATGGCGAGGGCGTGGGCGTGGTCGTCGAGAAGCCATGGATCCCTTGTGCGAGTGCCGGTCCGCGCGACGGTCAGGTGTGCGCGCTGCCGGCGGCGCATGTCGGGGTCGAGCTGGCAGTCCGCCATCAGGTCTTTCAGCGGTGCTTTGTCGCCGCCGACCCCGATCCACATGGTGCGCCGATCAAAACACCCGGCTCCTCGGAGGTGCAACCTCAAGGGCCGGGTGAAGGCGGTGGCTTGCGCTAGGTGGTCGGTGACCGCGGCGGCGTCGTTGGGCTGTGACCCGTAGAAGGCGACCGTGATGTGCCAGTTGTCGGGGTCGGCCCAGCGCACTTCTGTGCCCGAGAAGTCCCGGATGGGCCGCAGGGCGGTGATGAGGTGTTCGCGAACATCGGCCGGAGGGACGATCGCTGCGAAGAGGCGTCTCATGGCCCACACGCTACCCTTAATTGCCATGTTTGACCTCGCGAAAATCGGACGGGATTTGCCCGTGTCGCGTGTTATCGACCAGCTGCCGGACAAAGGCCCGCTGGTGGTGGAGGCGCCACCCGGCACGGGCAAAACCACGCTGGTGCCGCCGGCAATCGCGAACAAGGTGGGAAAAACGCTGGTCACGGCACCCAGGAGGGTGGCGGTGCGGGCGGCGGCGCAGCGGCTCGCGCATCTCAGCGACAGCGCCAAAGTCGGCTACAGCATCCGCGGCGAGCACAAGGACGGCGAGCTCGTCGAATTTGTCACGCCGGGCGTGCTGCTCAATCGCCTGCTCAAGGACCCGGGCCTGGAGGGCGTCAACGCGGTGGTGATCGACGAGGTGCACGAGCGCCAGCTGGACACTGACTTGGTGCTGGCGATGTGCATGGAGGTCGCGCTCTTGCGCGATGACCTGTACCTGGCCGCCATGTCCGCGACGCTGGACGCGCAGAAGTTCGCGGACCACATGGGCGCGCAGGTCCTGTCCACGGAGGCGGTGACGCACCCGCTGGACATCCAGTACGCCCCGCACCCGGAACGGATCCAGGGGACGAAGGAGTTTTATCGTCACGTCGCGGCGCAGACCGACAGTGAGCACCGGACGCTGGTGTTCGTGCCGGGCGTGCGCGAGGTGGACCTGGTGTGCGGGTTCCTCGATGATGCGAGGCCGCTCCACGGCCGCCAGACCAGCAAGGAGCAGGACGAATCTTTGCGGGGGACAAACCGGGTGGTGGTGGCGACGTCGGTGGCGGAGTCGTCGATAACTGTGCCGGGGGTGCGCAAGGTGGTGGACGCCGGGTTGTCCAGAGTTCCCAAGCGCGACAACAGGGGCATGACTGGCCTGGTCACGGTCTCGGAGGCGAAAACCAGCGCTGACCAGCGGGCCGGCCGCGCGGGGCGCGAGGGCCCCGGCGAGGTGGTGCGTGTCTTCTCCCGCGACGAGTACGCGAGGATGCAGCCGGACATCACCCCTGAAATCCTCACCGCGGACCTCACCGGCGCGCTGCTGACCATGAAGGCGTGGGGGTCGCCGGACCTACCGCTTATCGACGAACCAAAGGACCTCACCGAAGCCGAATCCAACCTCGAGCAGCTCGGGGCCACCAAGAACGGCAAAATCACGGAGTTCGGCAAGAAGCTGGCGAGGTTTCCCCTGGACCCGAGACTCGGTGCTGCTCTGTTGGAGTGGGGCTCCCAAGCGGCGCCGATAGTGGCGAGACTTGCCGGGGATTCTCCCCGGCTGCGCCGGCTGGTGCCGGACAAGGGCCCGGTGGATCCGGGCGAGGTGATTGCGAGTGCCTTCCCGCAGTGGATCGCCAAGAAGGTCGGCGATGAGTACCAGCTGGCGTCAGGCACCCGCGCAAAGTTCAACTCGAACGCCGAATGGATCGCGGCCGCGGAGGTGCAACGAACCCACAGCGGGGCAGTCATCCGCGAGGCCGAACCGATCGCGTTTCCGGAGCACCGCGTGGTGGAGGAGACGAAGGCCTACCTGGAAGATGGCAAGGTCAGAGGCCGAAAGGTCGCCAGGATTGGCGCGATCGAGCTCAGCTCCACGCCAGTGAAGCTCACCCCGGACGAGGCGGCGGAGGCGCTGACAGACGTGGACTTTGCCAGCTTCCCGCTGACCAAGGAGGAGCAGCACTTGAAGGAGCGGCTGGACTTCCTGCACGAGACATTGGGCTGGCCGGATGTCAGCCAGGGCGATTACTCGGTGGAGGTACGTGGGGTGGCCGAAGGTGCGTCGATAAGCAATTGCGACATGAGGCAGGCGATGCTGCGCCAACTGGATTGGAAGCAGGTGGCGGAGCTGGATGCTGCGGCGCCGAAGGAGTACCAGTACGGCAGTGGCAGGCCGGTCAAGCGCGTGAAGCTGCAGCACATGTTCGGCCAGAAGGGGCAGACGGTGTCGGGCGTGAAGGTGCTGTACCACCTGCTGTCGCCGGCGGGTAGGCCGCTGGCGGTAACCGACGACTTAGACAGTTTCTGGGAGGGGCCGTACCAGCAGGTGCGCAAAGAGATGCGCGGGCGCTACCCCAAGCACGCGTGGCCCGAGGACCCTACTGGCACTGGGAAATGATGGCGCCGGCGCCAGCGAGGCCCGCGGCGGCGAGGATTGCGGCGATCCCCATGTCCACGTCCTTGGAGTTCAGGTCGCGCAGCTTCACGTCCAGCTGGAACGGCACGTTATCCACCTGCAGTTGCAGGTGGTCCTGGCGCGCCACAAACGGCATGCTCAGCTGAGACGCGAACCCGAGCGGCAAAAGCACCAGCAGCGGCAGGCCGACTCCGAGAGCGGTGGCTGCGCAGCGGTGGGAAACCTCGGGGGCGTACTGGACAAACGCGTCGATGACGGCGCCCTCCTGGGACGCGTCAGACTCTGTGCCCACGGTGACGCTGACGGGGAAGACCTGGGTGGTCTCGTCGGCGAACGTCGCGGTGACCGACCACTCGTAGACGCCGGGGGTGATCTCCTCCCCCGGTTCTAGGTGGATCGCGCCGTCTGGCGTCATCGTTGCCCAGCTAGGCATGGAGTCCGCTTCGTACCATGCCGCGCCGAGTGGCAGCGGGGGTTCAAGGGTGGCGGTAAGCCCCGGAACCACGTTGGTGGTCTCGTACCCATCTTCAGCGTGAGCTGGGGAAACTGTCGCGCAGGCGAGCGCGAGGGCGCTCGTGAGTGCGATAAGTTTGGTGCGCATTTCTCAGGTTTCCTCAGTTGTAGATGTTTATATGGCTTCGGATTATCGATGATTGTAGTGGACAACTCCTGATGTAGTCTTACTCGCCATGTCAAAGCGCACTGTTTCCGTGTGGACCTTGGTCTCACTCATTATCGGATCCACCATCGGGTCCGGCATTTTCGCGCTGCCCCAAAACATCGGTTCAGTAGCCAGCCCGGGCGCCATGCTCACCGGCTGGGCTATCGCAGGCGTGGGAATGCTCTCCATCGCCTTCGTCTTCCAAATCCTGGCGGTGAGAAAACCGCACCTGGATTCCGGAGTCTACTCCTACGTCCGGGCGGGGCTGGGCGACTTCATCGGGTTCACCTCCGGCATGGGCTACTGGCTCGGCTCGGTGATGGCCCAGGGGGGGTACGCCACACTGTTCTTTAACACTCTCGGCTACTACTTCCCGGTCTTCTCCAACCGCTGGGTGCTGGCTATCTCAGTGAGTGCACTGAGCTGGCTGATCTTCTTCGGCCTGACCCGCGGTCTGAAGCAGGCGGCGGTGATGAATGCGGTCACGACCGTGGCGAAACTGCTGCCCATCCTGGCCTTTATTGTGCTGGTGGCGTTCCTCGGGTTCTCCTGGGACCGCTTCACCATGGATTTCTGGGGCTCGCACATCCCCTTCACGGACCAGCTCAAGGGCATCATGCTCTACACCGTCTGGGTGTTCATCGGCATCGAGGGCGCCTCGGTGTACTCCAAGCAGGCGCGCGTGCGTAGCGACGTCGGCAAGGCCACCATCATCGGCTTCCTCTCTGTTTTGGGCCTTTTGGTGGCGGTGTCCACCCTCTCCTACGGCGTGCTCAGCCAGGAAGAGCTGGCGGCGCTTCCGGACAACTCCATGGGCGCGGTGCTCGAGCAAGTGGTTGGACCGTGGGGCGGCGCGCTGATCTCCATCGGCCTGTGCCTGTCTGTTTTGGGCGCGTATGTGTCGTGGCAGATGCTGTGCGCCGAGCCGATCGTGCTGATGGCGCAGGACGGGCTGCTGCCGCACTCGATGGGCAGCCACAACACCAATGGTTCTCCGGTGCGAGCGCAGCTTTTGTCCACGCTGGCGATCCAGTTCTTCGTGGTGGTGTTCTTCGTCTCCTCGGCGTCCTACAACGCCATGGTGCAGCTGGCCACCATCATGTACCTGCTGCCGTACATTTTCTCCTCCATCTACCTGGTGCTTTTAACCATCAGAGGCAAGGGCCTGACCCACCCGCACGCCGGCACGCGTTTCGACGACTCCGGGCCGGACGTTTCTCGCCGCGACAACCGCAGGCACCTTTTCGTGGGCCTGATCGGCTCCGTGTACTCGCTCTGGCTGATCTACGCCGCGGACCCGGTGTACGTCCTGCTCGGCGCGCTGGCCGTGGTGCCGGGCCTGGTCCCCTACATCTGGACGCGCCGCAAGCACGGCGACAAGCTCTTCAACGCCTTCGAGTGGGCCGTGGTGGCGGCAGTGCTGGTCGCGGCGGTGATCGCCGTGGTCGGGCTGGTCAACGGGTCACTGGTGCTGGAGTAGGTCCCAGCCCAACTTCGCAGTTAGCGTGACCACGAGCCCAAGGAGCGCCACGCGCACCAGCGTCGATCCGCCCTTCAGCACCGTCCGCGCGCCCAGCTGCGCGCCCACCACGTTGGCGGCTGCAAGCGCGAGCGCGAGCTTCCAATCAATGAAGCCGCCGAGACCGAACACCAACAACGCACCTAGGTTCGTGGCGGTGTTGACCACCTTTGCCATCGCCGCCGAACGCACGAACCCCTGGGTGAAGATCGCCGTGAACGCCATGATGAGGAACATGCCGGTGCCGGGGCCGAACACGCCGTCGTAGCCGCCGATGACGGCGACTGCAAGGGCGGCGAAGGCGAGACGCTTGCCGGAGAAGATGCCGGCGCCCTCCTGCCCGAACTTCGGGTTCATGGCCACAAAGATGCCCACTCCGACGAGGAGGATGAGGATGATGGGGGTGGCCACGGAGTCGTCGATAAGCGAGACCGCCCTGGCGCCGAGCGCTGCCGCGACCCCGGCGATGAACGCGTACACCCACGTGATGCGTGGCACCCCGACGCGGCGCACGAGGGTGGCCGCGGCGGAGGCGGTGCCCGAGATCGCCGCGACCTTGTTCGTGGCCAGCACGGACGCCGCCGGCATGGACGTCGCCGACATCAGTACCGGGATGAGCACGAGCCCGCCGCCGCCGATCACGGCGTCGATCCAGCCGGCGAGCGCGGACGCCGCGAGGAGGAAAACAATCACGGGACTACTATGCCCCACATGAACCGTTGGCTTGTGGCTGCACCTCTTTCAGTGGCGCTCGGGCTGTTGTTTTCTTGGCTGGGGGTGCCGGCAGCCTGGATCCTGGCCGGGATTCTGGGGGCCGGGTCGGTGGCGCTGGTGACGGAGGAAGACCTGCCCGTCAACGAGCACCTGTTCACCTTCGCCCGCGGCACCGTCGGCGTGTTTGCGGCGCTGCCGCTGGTGGGGATGAACCCGCTGCCCTACCTCCTGCCGGGCGTGGTTGCGGGCGCGGTGGTGATCTCTCTTGGATTCGTTGGCGGTCTAGTGCTGGCGAACCACGGTGTTTCACGGGAAACGGGTGTGCTGTCGCTGCTGCCCGGCGGTGCGTCGCTGATGCCGGCGATCGCACGCGACGTGGGCGCGGACATCCGCTACGTCAGCCTCAGCCAGTACCTGCGGCTGCTCATTGTGTCCGTGTCGCTGCCGCTGGTGGCGTCGCTGTTCGGCGCCCCTACTGCGGCACACACAGACCTGGAGCCCTACTGGTGGATGTGGCTGCTGGTCCCGGCGCTGATTGTCGTGGGGCTGTTCGCGGGCAAGCTGCTGAGGTTTCCCAACCCCTCGGTCTTTGGCCCGATGGCGCTGACGGTGCTGGTGGGCGCGCTGGTGGATGTGACCATCGTGCCGCCGCAGCTGCTGTCCATTGTGGGCTTTTTGGCCATCGGGTGGATGTGCGGCGGCGGGCTGTCCGTGCCCGCGCTGCGCCGGTTTTCCCGCCTGCTTCCCGCCACGCTGGCCTACATCGCCGGGCTGATGCTGGCGTGCGCCGGCATGGGGTGGCTCATGGCCAAGTGGCTGGGCCTGAGTTTCTACGAGGGTTACCTGGCCACCAGCCCCGGCGCGCTGGAGACCGTGCTGGTGCTGGCCACCAGCCCGGCGGTGGTGGCGCTGCAGGTGATCCGGCTGATCATGGTGATCCTGTTCGCCGGGTGGCTGCCCAAGATCCTTAGTGGTGGAGCACCTCGTTCGTGAGCATGTCCATGGGCATGGAGCCGAGCTTGAGGGCCTTGACGTGGAACTCGTGCTCGCTCATGCCCTGGATGAGTGCCTGGCGGCGCAGGTCCACCCAGTCCTTGTAGCCCAGGGCGTACGACGGTGCCTGGCCGGGCCAACCCATGTAGCGGTCCAGCTCGAAAGCCAGGTTCGCCTCCGGCATGGCAGTGTTGTCGCGCAGGAACGCCTTCGCATATTGGGCGTCCCAGGTGCCGGTGCCCTCCGGGGTGGTTTTGCCCAGGTGGACGCCGATGTCCACCATCACGCGGGCGAGGCGGAGGCGCCTGGAGTCGAGCAGGCCCATGCGGTAGCCGGGGTCCTCGAAGAAGCCGTGGTCCTCCATGAGGTGCTCGGCGTAGAGCGCCCAGCCCTCGCCGTGGGCGGAGTTCCAGCACACGGAGCGGCGCCACAGGTTCAACTCGCTGCGGTTGAGCAGGGCGTAGCCGTGCTGCAGGTGGTGGCCCGGCACGCCCTCGTGGAAGACGGTGGACATCTCCTGCCAGGTGTGGAACGTCTCCTGGCCTTCCGGCACGGACCACCACATGGTGCCGGGGCGGATCATGTCGTCGCTGGGCGGGGTGTAGAAGATGCCGCCGGAGCCGGCGCGGTCGATGTCGCACTCCACTGTGTGCAGGCCCTCCGGCACGTGGAAGACGTCGGCGGCCTTGTCGTTGAGGTCGGACATCCACTCGATCAGCGCGTCTGCGCCGCGGAGGATGTAGCGCTCGTCCTGGTTCAGGTTGCGGTAGGCGCCCGCCACGGAGACGTCGCCGTAGAGCTCGCGTGCGATGGCGCGCTGCTCCTCCACTGTTTTGGCCAGTTCCTCCTGCGCCCATTCGTAGCTGGCGTCCAGGTCCACCTCGCGGCCGTGGAAGAACTCGGCGAACAGCTGGTAGCGCTCGCGGCCCACGCCGTCGTTGTGGGAGGCCTGCGGCGACAGCTCGGTGGACAGCCAGTCCGCCATCTCCAGGAACGCCTCCTTGGCATGGCCCACCACATGCGAATCGGGCGACAGGCCCAGGTGGTCCAGCTGGGATTCGGTCTCGCCGAGGAGCTCGCACTGGTTGATTACCGCGTCAATCTGGCGGTGGGAGGCAACATCGCCTGTCGCCGCCGCCTCGCTCAACGACTCGCGGTACCCCGCCAACGCGTTCGGGATGCGAGACATGCGCGAGGCGATGTTGTCGAAGTCCTCCTCCGTCACCTTCGGCATCAGCGCGAAGGAATCACGGATGGTCTGCACCGGCGAATCGATGTTGTTCAGCCGGCACAGCAGCTCGCCGCGGTGGTGGAACTCCAGCTCCGCACTCATGCGGTCGCGCAGGATCGCGGCGGTGAGGTTGTCCACGTCGTCGAAGTCGTCCTCGTCGTCGGAGGCATCCGTGCAATCGTTGAGCGCGTCCACGTCCGCGACCAGGTCCCGCATCCTGTCCGCCAGGCGGCTCCAGTAGTCCGGGGAGAAATCCTGCAACTCCCCGTCGTGGCCGTCGATGCCAATCTGGGTGGCAAGGGTGGGGCTGATCTCGGCGAGGTCGTAGACGAAGTCCTCACAAGTGGCGTCCAGCAGGGACGGCTCGCGCAAGCTTTCGTTGGTCATGCCGAGCGATTGTATCCGACCTGGCCAAATGGACAATTACGTCAAGCGCCGGGTAAATATATTCATATGACCTTCTCCCGCCCGCGAACACCTGCAGCCAAGTGCCTGCACCTTATACGGCTGCACGAGACGACGTCGAGAAGCGATCTTGTCAAAGCGACCGGGCTGTCCCAGCCAACCGTCACACGCGCGATCTCAGCGCTGGTGGACGCCGGTTACGTCACAGAGCGCAACGACCTCACCCAGTCCAAGGGGCGCGGCAGGCCCACCATCCCGCTGGAGCTGGCGGACACCCCCGGCGTGCACGCGGGCGTGGCGGTGGGCACCGAATCCACCTACGTGGCCCTGTTCGACCTGAAGGGCCGCACGCTGCTGTGCCGCGACATGGACATCACGGTGAAAAACGTCAGTGAGGACGACTTCATCCAGTCCATGATGGCGGAGCTGAACCAGATGACCACCAAGCTGGAGCGCCCCATCCGCACCGTCGGCGTGACCACCTCCGGCACGGTGCGCGAACGCGGCAAGGTCTTCGCGCCGAACCTGGGCTGGGACGGCGTGAACATCGGCGACCAGCTGCGCGAGCAGTTCTCGGTGCCGGTGGAGGTCTCCTCCATCTCGAGCGCGATTGTGGGCTCGGAGATGCAGTCCACCGCCTCGCTGAACATCCCGTCGGTGATGGCGCTCTTCGCGGACGACTCGATTGCCTGCGCCATCTCCCGCCCCGACGGCGTGGAGCCGATCGAGGTGGAGCAGGGCGAGCTGACCACCCGAGGCCTGATCGACAGCATCGGCGTGGAGAATATCCGCACGCTCAAGGACGCGGTGACCGACTCGCGCGAGGACACCCGCTACGCTCTGGACCGCCGCGCCCGCGGCTTGGGTTCGCTGGTGGCGGGGCTGTGCTCAACCCATTGCCCGGCCACGGTGGTGGTTGCGGGCAGCGCGTTCATCGACGACCCGCTGGCCTCCGCCCCCTTCGCCCGCACCGTGCGCTCCGAGGCGAACTGCACCCCTGAGCTGCGCCTGATCCCCACCCACCGCGAAGTCGTGCGCGACATCGCCCGCGCCGTGGCGCTGGACCACGTGCTGCGCGAGCCACTGAAAGTCGCGGGGAAATAGATGAAGCGCGCCGCATGGTTGTTGGCGCTGCTCCTGGCGGGTTGCTCCGCCCAGGAGGCTGAGCCGTTGCACACCGCGGTGACCACCCAGCCCGCGCCCGACCCCTTCGAGGGACTCGACGAGGCGGTGGCCGCCATCGAGAAGGACACTGACACTGAGGTGGGCATCGCGCTTTTCGACGGCTCCGAGATGACGCAAACAGGATCCCTCTACGCGCTGCCGGCCTGGTCCACCATCAAGATCCCCATCGCGCGCGCCGCAGTGGAGCATTGCGACTACGGCGCAGACTACGTCGAAGAGCTGACCCAGGCCTCCATCGAGTGGTCCGACAACGACTCCGCCCGCGCCCTGTGGGACTGCATGGGCAGCGACGAAAAGGCCGGAGAAATGGTCCGCGACGAGATTGCCAAGTCCGGCTCCAAGGTGCAGGTGGAAGGGGCCTTCGGCACCACCAGCTGGTCCTTCCCCGGCCAGGCGCGCTACGCGTTCTACCTCAGCCAGCAGGACGAGGACGACCCGGTGATCATGGAGATGCACCACATCGCCGAAGACCAGTCCTACGGGCTGGGCACGCTGGAGACCGTGCCGTTTAAGGGCGGATGGTCCGACGACGAAACCGACGGGTCCTGGCACACCCGCCAGTTCGGCTGGTTCGACGGCTACGGGGTGGCCATCGGCGCGCGCAGCGAGGACGGCAGCTACGACGACACTATGGACGCCTTAGACAAGGTCGCGGAGCTGCTTGAGCTGCGGCTCGACGAACTTGTACAGGGTCTGCAGGACAGATAGCACCGTCAGCACGGTGGCGATGATGCCGAGGATCTCCTTGGGCGAGGAGGACGAGGCGGCACCACCAAACACAAGCTTTTTCGGGGTGGTGCTGGGCTTTTCTCTGCCGTTGGCCGGGCGGTGCAGGACGGTGCTCTGCTCGCCCGCAATGCGCTCGTTGCCGGCGCCGACGCCACAGGTGGAGGTCACGCTGGCCTCGCCCTCTGCGGTGACCACGCTGGCGAAGCCGTAGTGCCTCATCCGCGGGTCCAACAGGTTGTGCAGGTGACCGTTGCCGTTGTTGAAGTGGCCGTTCGCCCGGACGAGGTCGTTGACTTCGCCGTAGCCCCAGTCCTGCATCGCCTTGCCCATGCTGGCGACGGAGTGCAGGTTCTCCCCCGGCGCCGCCTTGCCCTTGTAGGTGGCGGTGTTGATGTCGCCGCAGTTGTTCGTGCAGGTGGAGTTGTACGGGCGCTGGTGGCGGAAGAACTTCGCAGCCTCGGCACCGCGTTGCAGCGCGATGCGGGACAGACCGGCGTCGTACTTGGCGGCGCCCACGTACGCGTCACGGGTGGTCAGGCCGTGCTTGGCGGCTGCTTGGCGCAGGGTGGTGCCGTCGAAAGGCACGTTGCGGTCCCACATGTCCCCGCGCAGCTTGCGCAGCTCCCGCATCGCGGTGTCTTCGTCGGAGGTGAGGTTGAACTTCGCCTCCACGGCGATGACCTGGTCGGCGGGCTGGTTCAGCTCCACCCCAGTCACTGGTGCCGGGTCAGCGGCGGCGAACGGAGCGAGAGTCAGTGTTGTGGCGGCCGCGGTCGCGGCGGCGAATAAACGGGTGCGCATACCCTGAGCGTAGCGTGTACCAGAGCATAAAGCCGACTGGGACCAAGGTGAATAAAAGCTCCGGGACGTGGAACAGGTTCACCGACGCGAACGGCACCATGAACAGCGCGAGCACGATCGCTCCCCAGCGGTTGTAGACGTAGGCCAGCATCGGCAGGATCCATACCCAGTGGTGGTACCAGGAAAACGGGCTGACCAGGCAGGACGCCATGCCGATGAAGGAGGCGGCGAGGGGGGCGGGAGCTCGTCGAGAAGCAGCAAGCGCAAGGGCGGTGACCAGGGCGCAGAGGATGAGCCAGAGCCACAGCTCGTCGTGGCCGGCGCGGGCGAGGACCTGGCGGATGGACTGCGCGCCCGGATTGTCGTCGGTGCCGATGCGGGTGGTGGTGAAGATGGCGTCGGTCCAGAAGGTTTTCGCGTCTGTGACCTCGGAAAAGCCTGTGGCGACGGTGCACAGGAACGTCAACGCGGCGATGAACACCGCGCCCCAGCGGCGCTGCTGGATGAGCAGGAGCACAAAGAACGCCGGCGTGAGCTTGAGCCCCGCGGCGAGCCCGATACCGATGCCGGGAAGCCTCACCCGCGGCAGGAAATCCAGGCACACCAGGCCCATGAGCAGCAGGTTGATCTGGCCGAAAAACAGGGTGCCCTGCACCGGCGAGAGCCACAGCACGAACACGGCGGTGAGCAAGAGGGCATGTTTGCTTGTGGACGCGCGGACCACGAGCAGCACCACCAGCACGGAGAGCAGTTTCCACACCACCCCCAGAGTGGCGCTCTCCGTCAGCCAGGAAAACACCACGCCCGCGAACGGCGGGTAGGTAAACGGCAGGCCGGGAAGCAGGTCGGCGTCGTAGAGCGGCAGGTGTGTGGCGACCTTCTCGCCGCCCAAGAGGTACACCTTCAGGTCGCTGGGGAACTCGGTAGTGAACGCGTTGGGCAAGCCCGAGTCGATGTAGCGCCAGAGTGCAAACGCCAGCAGGAGGATAAGGCCGATCACAGGTCGAGACCGTCCAGGATCTCGTCGAGCGCGTCGGCGACCTGTGCGCGCCAGAGCGTGTCCACCTTGGCGTCGGCGCGGCCCGGCCCGCCGTTGATCACGGCGGTGGGTTTGCCCTGCTTCTTCGCGTCGAGGATGAACTTGTAGCCGCTCATCACCGCCAGCGACGTGCCGATCGCGATCACGCTCTCCGATTCCTTCAGCCAAGCATCTGCAGCCTGTCTGTGTTTGTTCGGCACCCCCTCGCCGAAGTACACCACGTGCGGTTTGAGCCGGTGGCTCTGGCACGTGGGGCAGGCGATCATGCGGAAACGCTCGACGTCTTCGGCTCTCAGTTCCACGTCGCCGTCCGGGTTCAGCATGGAGCCCTCGACTTCCACGGAGTCGAAGTAGGTGGGGTTGGCGGCGGTGAGGAGGGCGTCGATAAGCGAACGCTCATGCAGAGTTGTGCAGTCGAGGCACACCACGTGCTCCATGTCCCCGTGCAGCGCAATGACGTTGTCGGAGCCGGCCTGGGTGTGCAGCCCGTCGACGTTTTGCGTGACGATGCCGCGGATCAGGCCCGCCCTCTCCAACTCGACGAGGGCGAAATGCGCGCGGTTGGGTTTGGCCTGGCGCATGTAGTGCATGCCCACGAACGCGCGGGCCCAGTAGCGGTGCACCTGTCTCGGCGAGTGCGCGAACTCCTGGAACGTCATCGGGCGGCCCTTGGTCAGGCGGCCGTTTTTGCTGCGATAATCCGGAATCCCCGAATCGGTGGAGATGCCCGCGCCGGTGATGATGAGCGTTTTCGGGTTTTTGAGTTGCTCGAGGATTTTCTCTTTTGCGTTTTGCGTGGGCGCGGCGGTTTCGGCGACGACCCGCTCGATGGAGCGCACGGCGGAGCGGTGCGCCATGGCGATTGCTGGGTCGTCGAAGTGGGGTTCCATCGTCTGGGAAGTGTATCCTCTGAGCCTAAAACAGACCGTGTTGTCTGTTTTTCCGGTTTGCTTTTTCGGGCCGGAGGAGTAGGTTATCCACGTCTTTATCACATAGGTGAACAGTTCTGTCTAGAAGGAGCCGCTCGTGCCTAAATGGGCAACTAGCTTCGGCGCACAAGTCATCTACGGCCTGATCATCGGCCTCATCCTCGGCTTCATCGCCGTGGACGTCGAGCCACTGGCCGACACCCTGGACTGGGTCGGATCCACCTACGTCCAGCTGCTCAAACTGCTGATCCCGCCGCTGGTGTTCACCGCGGTGGTCACCTCCATCGCCAACCTGCGCCAGGTCACCAACGCCGCACGCCTGGCCGTGCAGACCCTGGTGTGGTTCGCCATCACCGCGTTCTTCTCTGTACTTATCGGCATTGCAGTCGGCCTGGTGATCAAGCCCGGCGCGAACACCTCGGTGGATGCGGCGACTGCGGCGGAGCCGACGTCGACAGGCTCCTGGATGGGCTTCTTGGACTCCGTGGTGCCCGCCAACATCCTCGGCCTGGGTGTCTCCGGCGAGTCCGTGAAGTTCAACGTGCTGCAGATCCTGGTGGTCTCGCTGCTGCTCGGCATCGCCGCGGTACGCGTGGGCAAGCCCGCCGAGCCGTTCATCGAGTTCTCCGGCTCGCTGCTCAAGGTGGTCCAAGAGGTGCTGTGGTGGATCATCCGCCTCGCCCCGATCGGTACCGCCGCGCTGATCGGCAACGCGGTGGCGTCGTACGGCTGGGACGCGCTGGGCTCGCTGGGCAAGTTCGTGCTGGCCATCTACATCGGCCTGGCCTTGGTGATCTTCGCGCTCTACCCCATCATCCTTGCTGCGCACCGCATCCCGGTGCTGGAGTTCTTCCGCCGCGTGTGGCCCGTGACCACGCTGGGTTTCGCCACCCGCTCGTCCATGGGCGTGATGCCGGTGACCCAACGCACCACCGAGGAATCCATGGGTGTGCCCAGCGAGTACGCGTCCTTTGCCATCCCGCTCGGCGCCACTACCAAGATGGACGGCTGCGCCTCCATCTACCCCGCCATCGCCGCCCTGTTCGTGGCGCAGTTCTACGGCATTGACCTGACTATCTCGGACTACGTGCTCATCGTCATCGTGTCCGTGCTGGGCTCTGCGGCCACCGCCGGCACCACCGGCGCAACCGTCATGCTCACCCTGACCCTGTCCACCCTGGGCCTACCGCTCGCCGGCGTGGGCCTGCTGCTCGCGGTGGACCCGATCGTGGACATGGGCCGCACCGCCGTCAACGTCACCGGCCAGTCCGTGGTGGCAACGGTGGTGGCCAAGCGCGAGAAGATCCTCGACGAGTCCCGCTGGTAGCATTTCCCCCATGGGGGATTGGAAAACGGATATTCGCAGCCAGTTAGTTGACGTTCGGGGGGCGGACTCTCCGCAACGCTTAGCGCTCCTAAACAAGGAGCTCATTCGCTTATCGACGACCCACGCCCTGAGCCGCACCACATACACAGAGCTACAACGAAACCAACAGCACTGGGCACGGGCCTACTGCGTGGGGTTGTCCGTGCGACAGGCAGTGATCACCGGACGCGCGTCGGCGTACTTGAACGACATGTGGGTGGCCAATACGCCGCTTGACCGGGTCGCGCTAGTCGCCCGGCACGTCCCGCCGCGCTCGCAGTGGCCGGAAGGTGTGCAGTACGTCAAGGGGCGGCTCGCGGAGCGCGACCTGGTGCGGGGGACGGCGATGTCCACGACTTCCCCGCTGCGCACATTCTTCGACGTCGCGCGTTTCGACGGCTTCGCCCACGCTCTAGTCATCGCTGACTGGCTGGCCAAACACGGCGGGTGCGCACCGGAACGGTTGCGAACCCTGGTGGAAATCCAGCCGACCTTCCCCGGAAAGGTTGCTGCCCGCTTCGCCGCGCAGCACGTGTCGACTCGTCCGGATTCCGCGCCGGAGTCGTACGCGCGCGGGCTGCTACTCGCCGCCGGCATCACCGACGTGCAGGTCAATGTGTGGGTGCTGGGCAGGAAGTACCGGGTGGACCTGCTTGTCAACGGATGGCTGGTCATCGAGATCGACGGCTGGATCAAATACGACGGTGAAACGTACGGCAAGACCGACGAGCAGCTCATGAAGGAGAAACAGCGCCAAAACGAGATCGAAAACGACCGGTTCAAGGTACTCCGCTTCTCACCCCGCTACCTCGAAGAGCGCCCGGACAAGTTTATTGCCACCGTGCGGAAATGGCTGGCAAAGGGGTACTGACGGGTCGATATGCCCATGTCGATACCTCTATGTCGATAGTTCCTGGTCACAGCGTTGGATACACTTTCACAGTCACGTGTACCAGAAGTCGCTGACCTGCAACTATCGACATAGGCCTATCGACTTCGAGGTATCGACCCGGAAACCCGCAGGTCAGCACACTCGCAACAAACCTATCGCCGACTACCTAAACGGCACCTCGCCGATCGCGCGGCGCAGCTTGCGCGTGCGTAGCCTCTCGGGGTGCCGCGCGAGCTTCTCCACGGCGCGGACGGCGCACATGACGTGGGCTTCCTTCGAGTTGGAGTAGAACGCCTGCGCGCCGGCGGGCAGTTTCGGCACGGCGTGCAGCGGCAGGTCGGACACCG
The DNA here is from genome assembly GCF_001838175.1 of Corynebacterium sp. HMSC034A01. Taxonomy (NCBI): domain Bacteria; kingdom Bacillati; phylum Actinomycetota; class Actinomycetes; order Mycobacteriales; family Corynebacteriaceae; genus Corynebacterium; species Corynebacterium sp. HMSC034A01. Next base: position 45,576 of record NZ_KV835919.1, read on the forward strand.
CCAGCAGGGTGCCGTAGGGCACGCGGTAGCGGTAGCCGTTCGCGGCGATGGTGCACGACTCCATGTCCACGGCGGCCGCGGTGGAGCCGCGCAGCCATTCCCACAGGTCGCGCGGGTCCTTCCACTCCCAGTTCCGGTCGCCCGTGCTCAAAACAGTGCCGGTGCGCATCAGCGACGCGTCCAAGCCGTAGACCTTCGACACCGCCTTTTCCAGCGTGCGCTGGATCTCCGGCACGGCTGGGATGGGCAGTTCGCGGCGCAGGTAGTCATCCAAAACGTGGTCGTGGCGCTCGTACGCGTTGCCCAAAATCAGGTCGCCGATGCGCATGCGGGCGTCCAGGCCGGCGCAGTGGCCGATCATGATCCACGCCTCGGGCCTTAAGACCGCCAGCGAGTCGGTGATGGTCTTGGCGTTGGACGGCCCGACGCCGATGTTGATCATGGTGATGCCGTCGCCGTCCTCGGTGACCAGGTCGTAGCGCGGCATCTGGAACTTCGAGCCCAGCTCCAGGTCCTCCAGCGCCACAGTGTCGGACACCGTCTCCCCGCTGGGCAGCACCAGGCGGGTGTACCTGGAGGACGGGTCCGACAGCTCGCGCAGACCGAACTTCACAAACTCGGTCACGTGCATGGCGTAGTTCGTGAACAGGATGAAGCGCTGCAGCGAGTCCGCCTCGATGCCGGTGTAGTGCTCTAACCTCGCCAGCGCCAGGTCAAAGCGTTGCGGCCCGAAGTGGAACAACGGTTTTTCTTCTCCGCTGAACGCGTCCCAGTGGCCGTCGACAATCGCGTCGTGCACCTCGTCGAGGGTGGGGCGGGGCAGGTTCGCGGTTTCGTCGATAGGCGGCATGCCCTTGATATAGGCGGGCGGGATCACCACATCCGAGTACCCGACGTCCACCGAGCACGGGTAGTTCGAGGTCAGCGCCTCAAGCTGCGCCGTGAGGTAGCCCTCCATGAGGTCCGGGCGCGAGATGACGGCGGAGTAGGTGCCGGCCTCGTCGACGTAGCCGAAGGGCTCGGAGCGGTCGATCGGCCGCCACTGCTCCACCTCCACCGTGAGTTTGGGGTAGCGCACCTCCCCGTACCGGTCGAACTCCCCCGAGCGCGCGATTTCGCACGACTGCTCGTAGAGGGCTTTTAGCTTTGCGACGACCTCCGGTACCTCACACATGCAGCCAGGCTACTCACGAATGAGCACACGGCGCACGGCTTCGGCGCGACGGCCGATTTCCTCCGCGGTGCAGCCTTCGCGGACGCACTGCTCAATGAGGCGTTGCATGCCGGCGACGTAGACGCGGGACATGTCGTCGATGAGCTCTGCGTCCGCGTCTCCCCACTCCTTCGAGCGCGGCAGCAGCTGCTCACGCATCGTGTCCCGCATGACCCGCTGCACCTCGTGGTCGAATACGGAGTGCACCGGGGAATCGATCAGGCGCACGGCGGCCTCGTTCTTGCCGTCGACGACGCTGGCCAGCTCGACGACGGATGCCTCGAAGTTTTTGTCGATCTTGAAACGGTCCGCGAAGTGCTCGTAGGCGTCCAGCACCCAGTCCATGGCGGCGGCGAGGATGAGCGCGTCGCGGTCGGCGAAGTGCTGGTAGAACACCTGGCGACTCACCCCAGCCTCTTTCACGATTTGCGACACGTTGAGGTCGGCCACTTCGTAGTCGTTGAGGAGGCGGAGCACTGCGTCGACAAGTGCCTTGCGGGTACGAAGGGCGCGCGGGTCCGTGCTGTCAGACCTGCGTCCCGGCAGATCGTGGTTCATCCTGGGTTCTCCAAAAACTTTGGACGTTAGGCTTTTGTGATATGAGCCTAACCGATGACACCCTCGCACTGCTGCAAAGCCTCATCCGGAATGGATGCGTCAACTATTTTTCGGCAGATTCTGGACAGGAGGTAACAAACGCCGACACGTTGGAGGCCTTCTTTGCAGGTACAGACGTATTAGTGGAGCGTTATGAACCGCACCCTGGACGCGTGTCCATCAGCTTCACCGTGGAGGGCACCGACCCTTCTGCCGAGCCGCTGACACTCCTCGGCCACACCGACGTGGTGCCGGTGGACGAAGACAAGTGGACCACAGACCCGTTCGGGGGCGAGATTATCGACGGGCGCGTGTTCGGCCGCGGCGCCACCGACATGCTCTACATCACCGCGGCGATGGCGGCGTGCGTGCGCGACGTGGCCCGCGGGGACAGGCCGCGCGGCACCCTGACCTTCGTGGGCTGCGCCGACGAGGAAGCCCGCGGCGGCCTGGGCGCGAAGTGGCTGGCCGAGCACGGGAAGTTCTCCTGGAAGAACTGCCTGTCCGAGGAGGGCGGCTCCCACATCCCCGCCGTTGATGGCTCCGACGCGCTGGCGGTCGTCGTCGGCGAGAAGGGCGCAGGCCAGCGACGCCTGACCGTCCACGGCGACGCCGGGCACGGCTCCGCACCTTTTGGCCGAGACCTAGCGGTGGCGAAGATCGCGGAGGTGGCGCGCAGGGTAGCTGCTGTGGAGCCCGAGGTGCGCGCGGACGAGATCTGGGAAGGCTACGTCCGCGCCTGGAAGTTCGACCCCGCGACCGAAGAGGCGCTGCTGCGCGGCGAGGGCTACGAGGCCTTCGGCCAGCTGGAGAGCTACTCCCACGCCATGAGCCACCTGACCATCTCCCCGACCGTGCTGCGCGCCGGCAACGGCATCAACGTCCTGCCGTCCGAGGCGTGGCTGGAGCTGGACATCCGCCCCCTGCCCGGCCAGACGCAGGAAGAGATCGACTCGTTGTTGCGCTCAGCACTGGGGGATCTTGCCGACGAGGTGGAAATCAACCACCTCATCACCGAGGACGGCACAGTTTCCCCCACCTCCGGCCCGCTTTTTGATGCCATCTGCCAGACCTTCGACGAATTCTTCCCCGGCGTCCCAGTCGTGCCCACCATCGCGGCCGGCGGGTCGGACCTGCGCTTTGCGCGCCGCAAAGGAGGCGTCGGCTACGGGTTCGCCCTGCACGCGCGCGAGGAGACGCTCGGCTCGGTGCTTGGCCAGCTGCACAGCCACGACGAATCCGTCGCCGTGGAGGACGTGGCCCTGACCGTGCGGGCGTACCGTTCCCTGATCAGACGCTTCGTAGGGGCGTAGTAAAACCTTGCAATTAACTGTGCAATACTTGCTTTATGAGGAAGACCTTCGTAGCTACGACCGCCGCCATCGCGGTCACTGCCGGGGCACTGACCGTGCCCGCCACCCACGCGGCGGAACCCACGACCGCCACGACGACGTCGCCCGCCAAGGCACAGCCCCAGACTCGGGAAGATGAACCGTCCACCCTGGAGATTGTGGGCGCCATTGTCGGCTCGCTCGCTTTTGCCGCGGTGGCGGCTGGCGGCGCGTGCTGGGCAATGCAGAAGGGCTTCATCCCGAACCCCGCACCAAAACTCATCCCGTGCAACCCAGCACCGAAGTCTGCGCCTGCTCCCGCGCCGCGCCCGGCACCCGCTCCGGCACCGGCACCCGCACCGCGCCCGGCCCCCGCTCCGGCACCGGCACCCGCACCGCGGCCTGCTCCCGCCGCTAAGACGTACCCCAATTGCCGCGCAGTGTGGAACGACCTGGGTGGCCCGATTCACCGCGGCGACGCTGGTTACGGGTCACACCTAGATCGGGACGGCGACGGAGTTGGCTGCGAGAAGCGTCCGAAGTAGCCTTTGATCCGCCCCCGATCCGCAAAAATGCAGCCCCAAAAAAGGCGTCGATGCGGTCGGGGTTCCGTCTTTCAGAGCCAGAACCGCAAAGCTCGCTGACTTACGCCCCCGAATTTTGCAGAAGTGTCAATAGCCCACGGCAAATCCCACCTGCCACATTTGCCCCATCCGTGACATACTGGCCTGCATGAAGATCCGCACCCTCGCAATGACCGCCACCCTTGCCGGCACCGTCGCGCTCGCACCGACCGCCGGCGCCGACGCCATCGACGACGCCCTGGCCAAGCTGCCGTCCGGCCCGATCTCCTGCGACCAGGCCTCCCGCTACTGGACCAACGACGCCGACTACCAGCAGAAAGTCCGCCAGGCGCGCGCGATCGCCGCGTTCGACCGCCGCGGCCCGCAGATCCTGGACGCGCTGTCGCGTGTCGACGAAGCCGCGAACCGCTGCGGCCTGAAGGGAACCCAAGGCGGCGCGAAGCCTGCGCAGAACACCCAGCCGAAGCAGAACCAGCCAGCACAGAACCAGCAGCCGAAGCAGAACAACCAGAACCCCCAGAACTTGAACGTCCGCCCGCAGTTCCCGGAGCGGATCAACCTCGCGCCGGCCGGCGCCCCCAGCTTCGATGTGCCGGTGGCGAATATCACCACGTTGCAGCTGCCGGACATCATCAAGATGATCCAGCAGGCGCTGGCGCAGATCCTGGCTTACTTCAACATCCAGGTGTAGAGCTCGTCGTCGCCGGCGTGGATGCGCACGCCGGGGGTGGGCGTGAGCCAGAGGTCAGTCTGCAGGGAGTGCTCGCCGTCGCGGCACAGAAACGAAATGGTCTCGTTGGTCTTGTCCAGCACCTGAACCGTCGCGCGGATGAGCCACGCGTTGCGGCGGCGCACCCCGATCAGCCGCTGGTGCTCGGTGAATAGCCAGCCCCCTAAAGGCGACAGTTCCGCAGGTGAGGCGGGCAGCGCGGGGCGTACGGCGTCGTCGGCGGACCAGCTTTCGCCGCGTACGCCGGTGAAGCCCTGCTCGTCGCCGTAGTAGATCGACGGCATGCCCGGCACCGTCATCAGCACCGCCGCGGCCAGGACGGCTTTCTCCGGCCCCACTGTGGAGGCGATGCGGTCCACGTCGTGGTTGCCCACAAACGTGTTGGGCAAAACATCAGCAGGATGCCGCTCGAGCGCGTGGGCGAGCTCCCAAAAGTTCACGTCCACCAGCGAGGACCAGGTCGCCTTCCAAAGCTCGTACTGCGTCACGGCGTCCAGGGAGCCAGCCTTGCCTATCGACGCGTAGCCCCCGTGGATGACCTCCCCCAAAAACATCGCGTCGGGGAACTCCGAACGTACGCGCGCGAGCACGTCTGCCCAGAAGTCGGCGGGCACGGCGTATGCGACGTCGAGGCGCCAGCCCGCGATTCCGCGGCGCAGCCAGTGCAGCATGATCTCCACCACCGCGTCGCGGACAGCGGGATCCGAATGGTGCAGGGTGGCCAGCTCGCCGTGGCCCTCCCAGTCCGTGTCGCCGGCGAGGCCCTCACCGACCCACGGGTGCGTGCGGGCGACGTGGTTGAAGACCCCATCCAACATGATGTGGATGCCGCGGGCAGAGGCTTCGTCGATAAGCCAAGCGAAGTCCTCTTCGTCCCCGAGGCGGGGGTCGATGCGGAAGTGGTCGAGGGTGTCGTAGCCGTGGGTGGCGGAAGCGAAGATGGGGCCGAGGAGCAGCCCGTTGCAGCCGAGTTCGACCAGGTAGTCCAGCCACGGCTCGAGGGCGCGGAGGCGGTGGGCCGAATCGTGCTCCTCGCGGATCGGCGCGCCGAGGGCGGCCAGCGGGTAGACGTGCCACCAGATTGTGCGGTCCAGCATGCGCCCGAGCCTACCTCCTAGCTGCGAAAACGTTCGCTATCGGTCGAATTTTCCGTGCCCTACGCTACGAATTTTCCTCGCGGTTGATCAAAGGCTGCAGGCCCTTGGCGATGCGGTCCTTCCAGGTCTTGGCAATCTCGTCGTAGCCGCGGTCGTGCGGGCGGATGCCGCGGTGGGTGAAGTTGACCTTGGTTTCGCCATCGTCGTCTTCGGAGATGTCGAAGATCAGGGAGGTGTCATCCCACTCGTGGTCGTTGTCGTCGGTGGGTTCGACGTTCCAGACCACGCGCTTGCCGTCGTCGGCCTCGCTGACGGAGAAGCCGCGGTCCTCGACGTGGAATTCGCCGCCCTCGACGCTGGCGTCGCCCTCGGCCTCCTGGTCCCACCAGCTGTTTGGCTTGGTGATCGCGCGGTAGACCTCCTCGCGGGTGGCGGGCACGGAAAAGGACGCGGTGAAGTCGCGGATGGCTTGGGCGGTGGTGCCGTCGGCGAAGGTCCAGTCGGACAGGGTGTGGTCCGGGTCGTAGATGGCCACCTCGAAGCCGTCGTCCTTGTACTTCATCAGCCCGTCCTTGATCAGGTCGCGGCCGGCTTTGTTGAAGCCGGTCACGCCGGAGACGTCGAAGATGAGCCTCTCGCCGCTGAGGCGGCGTTGCGCAAGTCCCCGCAGGATTTTCTCGGCGGCGGTGAAGTTGATCATGCCCTGCAGCTCCACGATGTCGGCGCCCTCGCGTCGCTCCACGGACTTGATGCCCGGCGCGAGGTAGAAGTTGGAGGACAGCAGGTTCAGCCCCAGTGAGCTGGACAGTTCGCGGAAGATCTTCACGCCGCGCACGGAGTTGCCCTGTTTGTTCAGCCGCGGGCTTAGCGACGCGATCCCGAGCTGCCCGGGCAGCGTTCCAATCAGCCCGCCGGCCACGCCGGACTTGGCGGGGATGCCCACGTTGACCATCCACTGGCCGGAGGCGTCGTACATGCCGGAGGAGACCATCACTGCCTGGGCGATGCGGGCGGCCTCGGCGGAGAGCACTTTCTCGCCGGTGACGGGTTGGGTGCCGCCGTTGGCCAGTGTGGCGGCCATGGCGGCGAGGTCGCCGACGGTGACCAGCACTGCGCACTGGGCGATGTAACTGGCTACGGCGTCGTGGGCGTCGTCGGTGATCATGCCGCCGTCGCGAAGCATGTGCGCGAACGCCTTGTTGCGCTCGGCGCTGTCCAGCTCGGAGTCGAGCACGCGCTGGTCGATGGACAGCTCGCGGCCGGCCAGGCGCGAGAAGTAGTCGCGCAGTTTCTCGCTGCGCTGCTCCACCGGGATGTCGGGGCCGCCGATGAGTTGGTTGACTGTGATGGCGCCGGCGTTGATGAGGGGGTTGGCGGGGCGGCCGTCGTCGTCAAGCGAAAGTGCGTTGAACGCCTCGCCGGAAGGCTCCACGCCCACGTGCTTGTCCACCTCGTCGGCGCCGTACATGTCCAGTGCGAGCGCGTAGACGAAGGGCTTGGAGATGGACTGGATGGAAAACTCGTAGTCCGCGTCGCCGATGGCGTAGAGGTGGCCGTCTGTGGTGCACATGGCCAGGGCAAGTTTGTCCGGGTCGGCGTTTTTGAGCACGTCGATGTAGTCGGCGAGGTCGCCGCTGTCTTGGTCGCGGACCTTGTCCACGATGGCCTGGAGGTGATCGTTGACTGACGAGAGCATGGCGCCAGTGTAGAGGCCCGCCCTGCGAGACTGTTTAAACCGGGTATAATCGGTTTTATGTACAACGACACTCTCCCAGATTCAAAGCACTCACACCTCTCCGAAGCCCACGCCGAAACCGTCAAGGCGACGCTCCAACCGGTGGGCGAAAACATCCAGACCATTGCGAACACGTTCTACTCCAAGATGTTCGCCGCCCACCCTGAACTGATCTCCGACCTGTTCAACCGCGGCAACCAGAAGCAGCAGGCGCAGCAGAAGGCGCTGGCGGCGTCGGTGGTGAAGTTCGCGTCGCATCTTGTGGACGACTCCGCACCCGACCCGGTGGTCATGCTCAACCGCATCGCGCACAAGCACGTCTCCCTCGGCGTGACCGAGGCGCAGTACCAGATCGTGTACGAAAACCTGATGGCCGCGATCGCCGAGGTGCTCGGAGACGCTGTCACACCCGAGGTGGCGGAGGCCTGGAGCGCGGTGTACTGGCTCATGGCGGACGTGCTGATCAAGGCCGAAAAGGACCTCTACGCCTCCGACGGTGTGGCGGACGGCGACGTGTTCCGCCGCGGCACGGTGATGGAGAAGCAGGAGCTTTCGAGCGCGGTGACCGCCTTCACCGTGGAAGGCGAGTTCACGCAGCCGAGGCCGGGCCAGTACACGTCCATAGGCGTCAAGCTTGACGACGGCGCACGGCAGCTGCGCCAGTACTCCATCATCGAAGGCAGCTCGTCGCGCTACCGCATCGCGGTGCAGAAAGACGGCGAGGTCTCCTCGTTCTTGCAGGAGCGTGTCAGCGTCGGCGACACCGTGGACGTCACGCTCGCCGCAGGCGACCTGGTGCTGCAGCCGGGCGAGCGCCCGGTGGTGCTGATCTCTTCCGGCATCGGCTCCACCCCCCTGACCGGCATTCTCCGCCACCTGGAGCAGAACGGTGATCCGCGCCGGGTGACCTACGTGCATTCCGACGACTCCGAGGAATCCTGGGCGCAGGCGCAGGAAACCCGCGAGCTGGTGGAGGGGCTGAAGGATGGGTCGCTGCAGACCTACTTCCGCGGTGATGCCGAGCGTATCGACGTGGCCGCGCTCGACGTCGCAGGCGCGGACGTGTACCTGTGCGGCGGCACCGGCTTCCTCCAGTCGCTGCGCGACGCTGTAGCCCAGTTGCCCGCCGACAAGGCACCCGCCAACGTGTACTACGAGCTGTTCAGCCCGAACGACTGGTTGGTCGCCTAAGCCTCGCGCTTGGTCAGGCGGGCGCCGCACTGGCCGGGGCGGTCGTGCGGGATGAGCTGCACCTTCACGTCGCCGGCGCCCTGGTCCAAGAAGCCCTCGTGCAGCGCGCAGACCACCGGGGCGGGGCGGGTGCCCGCCTCGGCGATGAAGGGGCAGGCGTTCAGCCCCACCTCACGCACCTTCGCGCTGGCAGCGTCTTGGCGCGGTGTCGGGTCGAAGCCCATCTCGCGCAGGGTCTGGCAGGTGTGGCGCTCCGCGGTGTCTAAATCCACGCGGAGGTTTTCGTGGCGGCGGGTGTTCACCCGGTCCGCCCACTGGCGGCCGAGGCGCTTGGCGCTGTCGGTGTCTTTGTCCGCCAAGGTGCTGGCCAGCACCTCCACCAGGGCGATCATGGAGTGGGAGGCCAGGTTCGTGCGCGCCACGCGAGCGGTGTAAATGTGGGAGGGGCGGCCGCGGCCGGTGCCGGAGGCGACGCGGCGGGAGACCACGCCCGCGGCCAGGAGCTCCTCCAGGTGGCCGCGCACGGTGTTCGGGTGCATGCCCAGCGTCTTACCGATCTCGGCGACCTGGATGCCGTCCGGGTTTTCCTGGATCACGTGAAACACCTCGAGCTGCTTTAGGCTGAGGTGGCCGACCGCGTTGAGCAATTCACCGGCGGGACGGGGCGCGTGAGTGCGTTCCATGCGCATTCTCCTGGAGGCGTTTTGTTGTTACGTCAGGAGTATATTCCAACCTTAGATGTTGGACAACTTGGTTTTTGGAGGTGTTGGCCACATGCCACGTGCTATCGACGTTGCAGCGTGGGCGGTTGTCGCCGCGGGTGTGGCGGCCGTCGCCACCACGGCGGCGGTCACGCAGTCGCGCGAGGGCGAGCTGCCTACTGGCGACGACGTGGTCACCGCGGACGTGCGCATCGAGCGCATGCGCTACGTCCCCGACCGGATTGAGGTCCCGCGCGGCACCAAACTGGTGGTCAACCTGGTCAACGACGGCGACAAGGAGCACGACCTGAAGATCGGGGAGGCTAACTCCGGCAGGCTCTCCCCCGGCGAGGCCAGCACGACCTACTTCGGGGAGTTCAACAAGGACACCCGCGGGTGGTGCACCATCGCCGGGCACAAGACGATGGGCATGACGTTTAAGGTCGACGTGATTTGATCACGGCCACCTGCGCCTTCACCGCACGCGCCATCAGGGGCAAAAACGCCACCAGCACACCGAACGCGATAAAGGACAGCACGATGCGGGCGTAGGAGTTGCCCACCACCAGCCAGGCCAAAAGCGCCGCGTTGAACAGGCCGGCGCGCAGGTAAGCTGCCCGGTTGAGCTCGTACAGCCCGGCCTTGACCGCCGCCGGGCCGCCGCCCATGGTGGTGGGCATGAGGTAGCTCATGGCGCCGATGAGCAGCTGGCCCGCGAACCCGAGCAGCAGCGGCAGCGTGGGGATCTCCCCTGCCCCGCCGAACATCCGCACCGCGTACCAGGTCAGCCCGCCGATCAACCACGTCACCGCGAACAGCGCGGACAGCGCCGGGTAGGTCACCCGCCCGCGGGGGTCCTTCAGCACAGTTAGCGCGCTGGCTAAGAACCCCTGGTAGAGCCACACCCAGCCCGCCAGGATCACCACGGTGCCCGCGCCCACCACCACGGGCAGGTGCAGCAGCGAACCCGCCACCGCCACGGCGACACCGATGCCGGCCAGCGCGAGCGCCACGCCGACGCGGTCCTGCCCGCGGGTGCGCCACATCGCCGGGAACAGCACGCTCAGCGCGCCCATCGCTGCGAACCCGACGAACCCGCCCACGTTGGTGAACATGTGGGCCTGGCGCACCGCGCCGTGCCACTGCCCCGGCAGGCCGACGGACAGCGCGGCGCCGAACAGCGCGCCCACGGGCAGGCAGCACGCGGAGGCGAGAAAGCCTAGGACCCCGGCATGCTTACGAGAAGCCGAGCGCACCTGTTTAAAGAGTACCGCCGCGTGCCACGCCAGCGCCACCGCGACCACGAGCGCGCCCGCCCACGTCAGCCAGTACCACCGCGCGAGCTGGCCTACCAGGACGGCGACGGTGCCGGCGTTGAGGAGGTAGGTGCGGGTGAGTTGGGCGGGCCGGGAGGCGTCGTCAAGCTTGTGCCCCAAGAAACGCTCGGTGAGGTTTTGGGACCACAACATGATCGAGTTGGTCAAAATCCCCAGCGTGAAAATGTGGATGAGCAGCCAGGACCCGTCCGGGATGAACGGGTGCGCGAGGCCGGCGAGGATGAACACCGCCATCCAGACGCTCACCGGGCGCGAGGCTTTGCGGTGCCACGCGCGGGGGTTCATGTCAGGCATTGACTCCTCCAGACTTCGGGTTGTCGCGGAAACACCACCAGGTGGCAACAGCAAAACACATGGCGCCCGCCGCCAGCACGCCGATCACCCCGGTGTAGGCGTCCGTGTAGTCCGCGCCGCGGTCCAGCCCCGCCTGCAGCAGCGACCCCGTCAGCGCCACGGTGATCAAGGTGCCCAGCTCGTAGGACACCTCCTCCACACCCGCGGCCATCCCGGAGCGGTGCATCGGCGCCGAGCCAATGATGGCGATCGAGGAGACACTCATCACCGAGCCCGCGGACAGCCCCAGGAGCACCATGCCTATCGACGTCCATCCGGCCGCCAACACCACCGCACCCACAACCGCACCGACGAACCCGCCGGCGATCAGCGGCAGGAAGCCGATCTTGTGCAGAAATGCCCCGCCGAGCGTGGAAGCCGGTATGGCCGCAAACGCCATCACGGCGACGGTGGCGCCAGCAGCGAGGGGCGTGAGTGCGTCGACAAGCTGCAGCTTCTGCGTGGTCATCAGCTCGGCGCCCGCGAGAACGAACATGCCGCCGGCCGCCGCGAGGACCCCGCCGGTGAACAGGCGGGAACGGAAGATATCGAAGGTCAAAAGCGGATCCTCCAGGCGGTTCTGGCGGCGCACAAACAGCCAGGAACCCACGGCGGTGGCGGCCAGGGCTGCGGCAGTGATGGCGGGGCTATGGGCGGTCTGCTTGATGGCCATAGTCAGGCCCGACAGCGCAATCAGGGCGTAGAACGAGGAGATCACATCCCACTGCTTGTCCAGGTTGGGCAAGTTCTCCGGTGCGAGCGCGACGGTGAGCACGAGGGCGACGACGACGATGGGCACGTTGATGAGGAAGACAGAGCCGACCCAGAAGTGCTCGATCAGTGCGCCGCCAACCACCGGTCCCAGCGCGCCGCCCGCCACCGCCACCGAGCCCCAAATGCCGATGGCGGTGTTGCGCTCGCGCTCGTCCGGAAACGTCAAGCGGATCAGCGCGAGCGTGGCCGGCATCATCACCGCAGCGCCCATGCCGAGCATCCCGCGCGCCAGAATCAGCTCCATAGGGCCGGGCGCGAACGCCGCGCCCAACGACGCAAGGCCGAAGATAGCCAACCCCACAATGAACATCAGTCGGTGACCCACCCGGTCGCCCAACGCGCCCGTACCCAGCAGCAAGCCGGCGAGCACCAGCGGGTAGGCGTTGATGATCCACAGGCCCTGCTCCGGGGTGGCACCCAGCGAGTGCTCCAGCGCCGGCAGAGCGGTGTACAGAATCGAGTTGTCCAGGCCAATCATGAGCAGTCCGAGCGAGACCACCGCGAAAAATCCCCAGCGCTGCGCCTTAGTCATGCGCAGATGGTACCGCGCGCGAAAAAGTGCGCCCCGCGAAGGGACGCACTGTATTGGTTGGTGGGCCTAGCGCATTGCGAGGAATGCTGCGCCGATGCCGAGGGCTGCCAGGGCTGCGATGACGCCGCCGATGATGGCTGCGATGTTGATGTTGTTGTCGGCCTGCTTCGGGGCCTCGGCCTTGGCTTCGTTGACCTGCTTGACCTCGACCTTGGCGTTGTCCTCGACCTTGTCCTGCGCGTTGTCCTTGGCCGGCTGGGCGGGGACTTCACCCGGCTGGGCTTCGGCGTCTGCGGCGGGGATTTCCTCGGCCGGGGTAAGTGCGACCATGGGGTGCTCGTCGGCAACTTCGACAGTTTCGGGTTGTGCGATCTCGATGATCTCTTCGGGTTGTTCAACCTCAACCTCTGCGATCTCAGCGCGGGCACCGATGGATTCGGCGTACGCACCGATACGCGGGCTGTCGAGTACCAGGGAGTCCCAGTCGGCGGGGATGAACACCTTGCCTTGCGGGGTGTCGGCGAAGTAGGGCTGTTCGGAGTAGTTGAAGTAGTTGAACTGGTGGTTGTAGTTCATCACCGAGTGGTAGCCGTCCTGCATGGGCGAGCCTTCGACGATGTCGTTGACGTATTCGGCGGCGCCCCAGTGGCGAAGCCCCAGGGTGTGGCCGAACTCGTGGAGGATGGAGTTGCGCACCTGCTCGTCGGTGGCGCGCCCGCCTGGGTTGGCGACGTAGAAGGAGTTATCTCCTACCAGTGACAGGCCGGTGGCGTTGGAGCCTGCGCGCATGCGGTCGCCGAGGACGCCGGGGCGGAAGATGTTGGCGCGCTCGCCGAGCTGGTTGATGGTGTCGATGAGCTGGAAACCCTCGTGCCGGTTCGGGGAGAAGTAGACGTCGCGGTATTCGATGGTCTCGCCGCCGAAGTAGGTGGTGTAGTTGGCGATGTTGGTGTAGTGCTCGCCGGCGTCGATGTGCAGGGCAATGCCGTGGTCGGCGAACAGGTCCACCAGATCATCTAGGCCTTGGGTGGAGGGGGCGTAGGTGGTGCGGTTGGCGTTTGCGCACTCGCGTGCGGCACGGGTGTCGCAGCCGAGGGTGTCGTATTCGGAGGCCATCCAGTTCAGCTGCATAAACACATCTGGGCGGTTGGGGTCCGCTCCCCAGTCCGGCAGGGGGATTTCGGTGCCG
>NZ_KV835919.1:59019-73378 GCF_001838175.1 Corynebacterium sp. HMSC034A01
CCAGTCCGGCAGGGGGATTTCGGTGCCGTCTGCTAATACAACGCCTTCTTCTTCCCAGATATCCGGCAGGCCGTCGCCGTCGGAGTCAACGAGGGTTGCGGTGTTGGTCACAACCGGTGCCAGCTCGATGTCGTCGGCGGCGTGTGCGACGGTCGTGCCGGACACCGCGATGGTGGCGGCAACTGCTGCGGCGATGGTGTTTCGGAATGCTGCTCGCATCTCGGTGACTCCTTGGTGTGTGTTTGTTCTTTGTTACATCCCTGAGTTTATGCACCGAATATGCGCAGGTAAAACGCTCGCCGCCAGGCTGAAGAAACGGTGAAATCGTTGAACATTCTTTCCAGATTGTTCAACGTTTCCACCCATTCCTAGCTGCGGATTGTTCATCAATCCGGAGGCGCGATCCGGGGTTTCGTCAGTATTGTTCAACGATCAATCTCGCGTCGCTCGCGGATGGTTGAACAATCCACCAACACTGCATTTTATGCACCTTAAGGTGTTTTCCTGCATAAAACAGTCGGATTGCGCCCCTACCTGCATGTTCCGGTTGACCATACATTTGACGCGCTCTTAGTTTTGGCGCGTTTTCTCTCACACGCCCAGGAAAGGCGCTGGATTGTTCAAAGATCGGTGGATTGTTCAGCAATCCGGAATCCCCCGCTCCCCCCGCTTTTTCCCCCCGCTGCGGCAGCAAGGGGCCGTCGCCAAGCAAAAAGCCCCCTCTAACCCGAGTTTCTGCGCATCTTGGCGCGGCGCATATCGATGGCCAACGCGATGCCAATCACCGCCGCGTGCTGGCGTTCGTCCAGGTCGGGCTCGATGCGCACGCGGTAACTGGACTTGCCCATCAGCATCCGCCCCATGCCGGAATACTCCGCGTCCACGGTCGCGAGCGGGCGGCCCTGGCTGGTCAGCGTGTAATTCAGCTGGAACGCCTGGCCCTGGATCTGCACGTCCGGAAAGCCCGCGACCTGCACGTCGAACTTCGCGCCGATCCAAGCGAACCGCTGCGTCAGCCGCGCGAGCTCCAGCGGCGGGTTGACCTGGTGCACCACGTACTTGTCGCGGATGAAGTTCACCGGGTCCTCGATGCTCAGCACGTGCGCGCCGGCCGCGTCGAAGACCTCCACCCCGCGCGACGCCTTGACCAGGTCGCTCATCTTCAGCGTCTGCCTGGCCGTGCCCAGCAGCTCCCCGCCCGGGCCCTCGATCGCGAACGTGTCGCGGCCCAGGGCCTTCGTTTGCCTTACGACGATCTCACGTTGCCTAAACACACCCTAACCCTAACGACGCGTGGCTGGTTGTGGGTGGGGTGTGGTTTGGGCGGCTGGTTTTGCCTGCCCTGTCCCGCATCTCCACAAACCCCTAGTAAGCCCTCCCTAGTATGGCCATTTTTAGGCCTTAATAGGGGCTTGTTACTCGGGGTATGTCCCGACGCCCGCCAGTCGAGTCGTCAAAAGGTGAGACGCTCCCGCACGATGCTTCAACCCTAGGGCTGGTATTCGCGACGACAGCGTCTCGGCAACGGGGCGAACTTCGGAAAGAAGGTCACCCGCTCGCCGATGATTCTACCGCGCACAGCTCAGCGACCTGCCCGTTCTCCTGGCCGCGGCGGCTGTAACCGAAGTTCGGCGTCTTGCGTCGGATCTCGTCCTGGATCTCCGCGGAGATCCGGTTGAACTGCTCGTTCACCGCGTTGACGTACGCGGCAGCAACCTCACCCAGCATGTCGTGAGACATCGCTCCGCCCAGTGTTGAGTGAGGACCACGAGGGCCGACGGAACGCTCGTCGATAAGCAATGGCTTCCGCCTGCGCATCCCAGGCCGGCGAGCGCGGCCGCTCAAAGAGAGCCCTGGACGAACCAGACCTCAGCGCAGAACCAGACCTCAAGCGCGGTCGCGACCTGAGGTTTTGCAAGTGGGCTTGGTTTGAGGTCTGGTTTCGGATTTTCTACTCTGCGCGCGGCAGGTCCGGTGGACGACAACGCCGCACGCTGGATTGGTGGCTCTACTTAAAAACGGAGCTGCCTGACGATCCAGTACGAATCGCCAGGCAGTCCAACTGGGGCCAGGGCCAACTCGCCAAAGTATCCACCCTGACCCGAAACGAGAACCAAGCCGACCACGAAACAGGACGACCAGCCCTCTACGACAACGCTATCGACACCGACTACACCCACTCAATCGGCATCCAAAAAGGCCAAATCTAACCCCCACGACACGCCGAGCCGGACACACTTTTTGTCGTTTAACCCTCAGTTGTCATTGTCCTAGCAGACAGATGTAAAAGTGAACTAACTCACGTCACCTAAGAAAATTCCCGACCCACACTCCGCGGAGTGTAAGTCGGGATCTGATTTGTGCCCGGGGGGGGACTTGAACCCCCACGTTCTTGCGAACACTGGCACCTGAAGCCAGCGCGTCTGCCAATTCCGCCACCCGGGCGGGCGACTTGATTAATATAGATCGTAGCTCACAAAAACTACAAATCGCCAGCGCACACCGCCTTTTACCCCGGCTGAACAACGGGGCCGACACGCTGCGCGGATAGGTGGTGTCGGGTGCGGCACCTATACTGTCCGGGTTACTTAAATTCCGATGTGAAGAAAGGAGGTGCGCAGGAAATGGCAGTGATGGACAGGCTGGCAAAGCTGGACAGTTCTCTGCAGCGTGGCTTGGACAATTCCATGGCGGCGCTGTTCGGCGGCAAGGTTGTGCCTGAAGAAATTGAGGAGCTGGTCAAGCAGGAAGCCCAGGACTCGCTGGTGGTCACGGATAAGGACGAGTATGTCGCCCCGAACGTGTACGCGGTGGGTGTGTCTTCGAAGGACTTGGAGAACCTGTCGCAGAACCGCGATCTTCCTGTGGACCTCGCCGATCAACTCATGCGCTACGTGCGCAACAAACAATGGTTCCTTGACGGCCCTGTTGTTGTGCGTATCGCGGAGGAGTCGGGTCTGCGCACTGGCCAACTCCGGGTGTCTAGCTACATCGACACCATGCCGGATGTGGTTAGCGGCTTCGACGCCATTGTGGCGGAGCCGAAGAAGCGCAAGGCCTCGCGCTCGCAATTGAAGGAGGATGCAATGTCCGAACCTAACGCCAACCAGCCGCAGGACCCGCAGGCCGCTGCCAACCCCGATGCGGCCACGGTGAGCCTGCTGCTTCAGGACGGCTCGTCGCGCACGTACCTGGTCCACGAGGGCTCCAACATCCTGGGCCGCTCCAACGATTCGGACTTCCGCCTGCCGGACACTGGGGTGTCGCGCCAGCACGCGGAGATCACATGGGACGGCCAGGTGGCAGTGCTGGTGGATTTGCAGTCCACGAACGGCACCACGGTCAACGACGAACCGGTGGAAAACTGGATGCTGGCGGACGGCGACGTGATCACGCTGGGCCATTCCAGCATTGAGGTCCGCATCATCGGCGGCGAGGACCAGCCGCAGGCCAGCGCCAACCAGCCGGAGTTCACGGACTCGGTTGCGCACCCCAGCACCGAATACTTCCGCCCGTAAGAAGGGTTTGCCATGGATTCGACCATGATCCTCAGCGCCCGCTTCGGCCTTCTGGCCTTGCTCTGGGTGTTCATTTTCCTGGTGATGTGGACGCAGCGGAAGGATGTGGTGTCGGCGGGTGGCGCGGTGCGTCGTAAGGCGAGTGCCTCCGCCCCCGCACCCAGGGAGAAAGCCCGCACCCTTGCGGTAGTTGAGGGGCCGCTGCAAGGCTCCCACATGGAAATTGCCAGCTTAGAAGACTTGACTGTCGGCAGAGCGGGAGACAACGATTTCCAGCTGGGCGATGATTTCGCCTCCTCGCGCCACGCGCGCCTGTTCCGCAGGGGCAGCGACTGGTTCGTGGAGGACCTGGATTCGCGCAACGGCACCTTCGTCAACGGGGTGCGCATTGACCAGCCTGAGCGGGTGACCGTGGGCACGGACATGAAGATGGGACGCACGATTGTGAGGCTGATGCCGTGAAGCTCGCGCTAGATTTCGTGGCCGTGTCCGATCGCGGCCTGGTCCGCGCCAACAACGAGGACTCCGCATACGCGGGCCCGCACCTGCTGGTGCTTGCGGACGGCATGGGCGGCCACGCCGCCGGCGAGGTGGCCAGCCAGCTCATGGTCGAGCACCTCGAGCACTTGGACCGCGACCCCGAGGACGCGGATATGCTCGCGCTTCTGGGCGCGGCGGCCGAGGACGGCAACGCCTCCATCGAGGCATCCGTGGCCGAGCACCCGGAGCAGGCCGGCATGGGCACTACCCTGACCGCGACGATGTTCAACGGCCGTGAGTTCGGCCTGATCCACGTGGGCGACTCCAGGGGCTATTTGCTTCGCGACGGTGAGCTCCGCCAGCTCACCGTCGACGACACCTTTGTCCAGTCGCTGGTCAACGACGGCAAGCTCGCGCCCGAGGACGTCTCTTCGCACCCGCAGAAGTCCCTGATTTTGAAGGCGTACACCGGCCGGCCCGTGGAGCCGCACCTGGAGTTAATCCAGGTCCAGCCGGGCGATCGGATCCTGCTGTGCTCCGACGGGTTGAGCGACCCGGTGACCCACCAGACCATCGAGCTCGCGCTCGGCGACGGCACCCCGGAGATGGCGGCGAACCGCCTGATCGAGCTGGCGCTGCGCTCCGGCGGGCCGGACAACGTCACCGTGGTGGTGGCGGAAGTCGTGGAGGCCGCCGAGGGCGACGTCGCGACAGAGACCCGCGCCGTGGTCAAGGCTGGCGCGCTGGATCCGGGCTACGAGTCCTCCCACCCGGACTCCGCCGCTTCCCGCGCCGCAGCGCTTTTGCGCAAGTCCGAGACCATCACCCCGGACCACAACCGGGCCAAGCTCCAGGACGCGGATGCTTCCGACGACGAGGAGGGCCACACTAGTGTCGTCGGGAAGAAGCAACCGTCGTCGGTGTGGCCTTGGGTCGTCGCAACGCTAGTGCTTCTGCTGGCACTCGCGGTGGCGGGCGTGATGTGGTCGCAGTCCCGCGCCACGGACGAGTATGCGCTAAGGGTGCAGGACTCCGGCGAGTTTGTGGTGCAGCACACCACCCGCGACAACCTGTTCGCGGACGCGAAAACCGAGGACATCCAGCGCGCCTGCCTGAACACCAAGGGCGACCTGCGCGTGATTTCCAAGGACACCAAGCCGGGCGATTGCAGCATCTTCACCACCGAAGACCTGCCCAAGGACAAGCGCGAGGTCGCAGAGGTCACCGGCTCCTACGACGACGTATTAGCCAAACTGAATGAATTGGCGGACCAGGCGCTTCCGGCCTGCACGGACAAGAAGAGCGCAGAGGAAGACACCTGCCGGGAGGTGCGATGAACCGCCTAGTATCCCGCAGCCGCGAACTGCTCCTCCTGCTGTTCGCCACTGGCCTGCTTGCACTGATGCTCTTCGGCTTAGAGACGAGCCAAGGGCGCGCCCTGTCCACAGAAATGCTCTACATCATCGGCGGGTTCATGGGCGTCTACGCCATCGCGCACGTGGCCATCGCCTTTCTGGCACCGCACGCGGACCAGGTGATGCTGCCCGTGGTGGCGCTGCTCAACGCCGTGGGCCTGGTGATGATCTACCGCCTCGACCTGGCTGAACGGCCCGGCTACGGCCCCCTGGCGGAGCGCCAGATGATGTGGTCGCTGGTGGGCGTGGGGCTGATGGTGCTCACGCTCATTGTCATCCGCGACCACAAGTCCCTGTCGCGCTACTCCTACCTGCTGGGCCTGGTGGGCCTGATCCTGCTGGCCCTGCCGCTGGTGTGGCCGCAGCCCCCGGGCTACGAGGAAGCGCGCATCTGGCTGTGGCTCGGCCCGTTTTCCATCCAGCCGGGCGAGTTTTCCAAGATCCTGCTGCTGATCTTCTTCGCCCAGCTGTTGGCGCAGAAACGCGCCCTGTTCACCGTGGCCGGCAAGCGCTTTCTGGGCATGACCTTCCCGCGCCTGCGCGACCTCGCCCCGATTCTCATGGTGTGGGCGATTGCCATCTTGATCATGGCGGTGTCCAACGACTTCGGCCCGGCGCTGCTGCTGTTCGCCACCGTGCTGGGCATGGTCTACTTCGCCACCGGCCGCGCGTCCTGGCTGGCAATCGGCTTGGCACTGGTGGCCGTGGGCGGCTACGCCGTGTACCAGGTCAGCGCCAAGATCCAGGAGCGTGTATCCAACTTCATCGACCCCTTCGCGGACTTTGACGGCATTGGCAACCAGCCCGCCAACGCGCTGATCGGCCTAAGCTGGGGCGGCATCACCGGCACCGGCTTGGGCTACGGCCACCCGGAGCTGGTGCCCGTGGCGCACTCCGACTACATCCTGGCCGCCATCGGCGAGGAGCTGGGTTTTGTCGGCATCGCGGCAGTGCTGTGCCTGTTCGCGGTGTTTATCACCCGCGGGTTCCGCACCGCCATGCAGGCGCGCGACTCCTACGGCAAGCTGCTCGCCTCCGGGCTGGCGCTGACCATCGTGATCCAGATCTTCGTGGTCGCTGGCGGCGTGTCCGCAATGCTGCCCATGACGGGCCTGACCACGCCGTTCATGTCCGCCGGCGGCTCGTCCGTAATGGCCAACTACATCCTGCTCGGCCTGCTGCTGCGCATCTCCAACAGCGCGAACCGTCCCGCGGACTACGATGCCGTCGCAGCCGGCACCGCGCGCCCTGAGGTGGTGGGCGCACGATGAACAAGTCCATCCGCTACGGCGCCGTGGTCGCGCTGCTGATGATCGCGGCGCTTCTGGTCAACTTCACCGTGGTGCAGGGCCTGCGCGAGGACGAGTACGCGCAGAACCAGCACAACTCGCGCATCCTCATGGACCTCAAGCGCACCAACCGCGGCGACATCGTCGCGGGCGAGACCGTGCTGGCGCAGAGCCACCGCAACGAGGAAACTGGCTTCTACCAGCGCGCCTACCCGAACATGCCGTGGTCGTTCGCGCCGGTGGTGGGGTTTGTCTCCGACCAGTTCGGCACCTCGCAGCTGGAGGCCACCCACAACGGCGACCTCACCGGCGACTCCGGCACCGCCTCGCGCTTCCTTCGCACCGGGCTCGAGGACGGCAAGAAGGGTGACACCGTCGACCTGACGCTGGACCCGAACCTGCAGGCCTTCTCGTACGACCAGCTGGCCAACCCGGGCTTTGATGGTGCGGTGGTGGCCGTGAGGGCGTCGACAGGCGAGGTGCTCTCCATGGCCTCGACCCCCAGCTTTGACCCCAACGGCATTGCCAACCCGGCGACCGCCGAGGGTGCCTGGGCCGAGGCCACCGGCAACCCCGCGAACCCGCTGCTGAACCACGCGGCGCAGGAGCAGCTGCCGCCGGGCTCGATTTTCAAGATCATCACCACCGCCGCGGGCCTGCGAAACGGCTTCACGCCGGAATCGCCGCTGACGGGCGAGGCGCAGACGATCCTGCCGGGCACGGACAACATCCCGCTGACCAACTACGGCGGCCAAGCTTGCGCCGGCGGCGGGCAGGTGCCGCTGCGCACCGCGTTCGCCCTGTCGTGCAACACCGCGTTCGTGCAGATGGGCCTCGCCGTGGGCCCGGACGCGCTGCGTGATGCCGCCGCCCGCTTCGGCGTGGGCGAGCGCTACAACCTGGGCCTGCCCAACGCTGCCGGCTCGCTGGGCGAGCTGCCCGGCGGCGCCGAGGTGGCCCAATCCGCCATCGGCCAGCGCGACGTGACCATGACCGCGCTGCAAGCCGCAATGATGTCTGCGACCATCGCCAACAAGGGCAAGCGCATGGAACCGCACGTGGTGCGGCAGGTGCGCAACGCCGACGGCAAGGTCCTGCACGAAACCGAGCCGGTGGAACTCAACGAGGCCGTAACGGAAGAGGAAGCCGCGACGATCACGGACTTGATGTTCGCGTCCGAGCGGTGGACTTGGGGCTACGACGGCAACGGCTTCGCCTCCAAGACCGGCACGGCCGAGCACGCCGAAGGCGCCGCCCCGCACGTGTGGTACGTCGCCTTCGACCCGGCAAAGGACGTCGCCGTTGCCGTGGTGGTGAAAAACGGCGGCAACATGGGCACCGGAGCCACCGGCGGCCAAGTCGCCGGCCCGATCGGACGCGCCGTGTTGCGCGCAGCACCCGCCGCCCCCGCACCCGTGGAAGGAGCACAGTAGATGAACACCGAAAACCGCGAGGACCTGCAACAGCTCGTCGGCGACGGCTACCAGCTGCAGTGGATCATCGGCCACGGCGGCATGTCCACCGTGTGGCTGGCAGACGACCTGGCCAACGAGCGCGAGGTGGCCATCAAGGTGCTGCGCCCCGAGTTCAGTTCCAACGCGGAGTTCCTCGCCCGCTTCCGCAACGAGGCGTTGAGCGCCCAGGGCATCAACTCCGACAACGTGGTGGCCACCTACGACTACCGCGAGGCAGACACCGACGCGGGCTTCACCGTCTGCTACATCATCATGGAGTACATCCGCGGCGAGTCGCTCGCGGACCTCATCGCCCGCGAAGGCCAGCTGGATGAGGCGCTGGCTCTCGACGTGCTCGAGCAGGCCGCCCACGGCCTCGCCGTGATCCACCGCATGGGGCTGGTGCACCGCGACATCAAGCCGGGCAACCTCATGCTCACCCAGCACGGGCAGGTCAAGATCACGGACTTCGGCATCGCCAAGGCCGCCGCGGCCGTGCCGCTGACCCGCACCGGCATGGTGGTGGGCACCGCCCAGTACGTCTCCCCAGAGCAGGCCCAGGGCATGAAGGTCACCGCGGCTTCCGACGTGTACTCGCTCGGCGTGGTGGGCTACGAGCTGCTCTCCGGCAAGCGCCCGTTTACCGGCGACTCGTCGGTGTCGGTGGCGCTCGCGCACGTCTCCGCCGAGCCGCCAGCCCTGCCGATTTCTGTGTCGGCCCCGGCGCGCGACCTCATCGAGATCGCCCTGCGCAAAGACCCCGGTCAGCGCTTCCGCGACGGCAACGAGTTTCAGCTGGCCATCTCCCAGGTCCGCCAGGGCCTGCGTCCCGCCCAGCCCGGCGGCCACACCCAGGTCGTGGCCACCGAGCCGTCCGCGACCGCGTCCACCCAGATGCTGGCCAGCGTCGCCGAGGAGCGCACCTCCCGCCCCGAGGGCGCCTACCCGCCGTCCGCCGCAAGGGCCGTTGCTTCTCGACGTCCTCCGGCTCCCCCCGCCCCCTCCCGCGCCGCGACACCAGCGCCGCGCGAACACGAACCGGACAAGAAGTCGTCTAAGGCAGGCCCGGTCATCTCCGCGATTCTGCTGCTTGCGCTCCTTGCAGGCGGCGCCGCATGGGCCTACACCGAGGGCGTGTTCGACCGCTTCACCGGCGGCGGCACCCCCACCACCCCGCGCCCCACCATGAGCGAGACCACCCCGACGCCGGAGGAAGAAGACACGGAAGAACCGGTCACCGAAACCACCACCGAGCGCGAGCGCACCACGATCACGCAGCCGCGCAACCCGGGCACCCTGCGCTTCGAGGAGTCCGAGGCCGACAACGCCCCCGCCCCGGCGGAACCGTCCGCCGAGCCGTCCGCCCCCGAAACTTCCGCGCCGGAGCAGCCGTCCGCGGCGACTCCGACGCAGCAGGGTGGGGCGCCGGAAGGTGCGACGTCGATAGGCAATCAGCCCGAGGTCACGAACGAGCCTGCCCCTGCGATAGAATTGCCCAACCTTGATAGCTTGCTCGGAGGTGGCAGGTAAATGCTGATCGCGGACCGGTACGAACTCGGCGACATCATCGGCACCGGCGGCATGTCGGACGTGTATGCCGCCACCGACGTGTCCCTTGGGCGCGAAGTTGCCGTGAAGATGTTGAAGATCGACATGGCGCGCGACGAAAACTTCCGCGAACGCTTCCGCCGCGAAGCGCAAAACTCCGCGCGCCTGAACCACCCCAACATCGTCTCGGTCTACGACACCGGCTCCGTGGAAACCTCCGGCGTGGACGTGCCCTACATTGTCATGGAACTCGTCCACGGCATGAACCTGCGCGACATCGTGCGCAACGAAGGGCCACTGAGCCCCGAGCGCGCCGCGAAACTGCTGCTGCCGGTCACCCGCGCGCTGCAGGCCAGCCACGACGCCGGCATCATCCACCGCGACATCAAACCCGCCAACATCATGGTCACCAACACCGGTGCCGTGAAAGTCATGGACTTCGGCATCGCGCGTGCGCTGGATGATTCCACCTCCGCCATGACGCAAACCTCCGCCGTCATCGGCACCGCGCAGTACCTCTCCCCCGAGCAGGCCCGCGGCAAGGCCGCCGACGCGCGCAGCGACGTCTACGCGCTCGGCTGCGTGATGTACGAATCCGTCACCGGGGTCCCGCCGTTCGAGGGCGAATCCCCCTTCGCCGTGGCCTACCAGCACGTCCAGGAAGACCCGGTGCCGCCGTCCGAGCGGATCACCGCGCCGCTGTCGGACAACGAGGCCGTCAACGTCGACTCCGTCATCCTCACCGCGATGGCGAAACACCCCGCCGACCGGTACCAAACCGCCGACGAAATGGGCAACGACCTCGCGCTTTTGGAGCGCGGCAGCGTCACCACCGCCGCCCGCAACCACCTCGCCGCCGCGGAAGAGGACGCAGGCTCCCACGCCATCGATTCCCAATACCCGCCGTCCCAGGACCACACCGTCGTGGTTGGGGATGTGGTGCGCGAACCTGTGGTGCGTCGCGAAGCATCTGCCGCCTCCGGGCACACGCGCTACGCCGACCACCGCGCCGCCAACGAAAAAACCTCCTCCAACTGGCTCAAGTGGCTCTCCGCGCTGCTCGGCCTGCTGCTCGCGGGTGCGGTGTGCTGGTTCGTCTACGACTACTTCTCCGTGAACAACGAGACCTCTGAGGTGGTCAAAGAGGAAATGGTGCCCGTGCCCGAACTCGCGGACATACCGCGCAACGACGCCGTCCGCGAACTCGAGCACCTCGGCTTCGCCGTCTCCGTCATGGAAGAACCCAGCCCCGACATCAAGCGCGGCAACGTCATCTCCACCACCCCCGCCGCAGGCTCCGAGCTCAAGCGCGGCACGCAGATCACGCTGACCGTCTCCTCCGGCAAGGAAATGACCGACGTGCCGGACGTGACCAACCTGACCGCCGAAGAAGCCATCGAAGAGCTGAAGAAGGCCGGGCTGGAACTCAACCCCAACGTGCGCCGCGAATCCAGCGACAACATCGAAGAAGGCGTGATCCTGTCGCAGCAACCCGCTGGCGGCACCCAGATTGCCAAGGGCTCACGCATCGCCATCACCGTCTCCTCCGGACCGGAGATGGTGCAGGTGCCGTCCCTGGTGGGGCTGAACGTCGAGCAGGCCACCGCCACCCTGTCCTCCCTGCAGCTGCGCTCCACCGTCACCAGCGTGGACTCGACCAAACCCGAGGGGCAGGTGCTCGCCGTCGCCGGTGAAAACACCGACGTCGAATCCGGCACCACCATCGAGCTGCGCGTATCCAACGGCATGCTCATGAACATGCCGGAGATCACCCGCCAAAGCCCGGAGGAGGCCGAAAAGGCACTCCGCGACGCCGGCTGGAACGGCCGCCTCGTACCTGGCCCGCCGGTGCCCACCGGCGCACTCGTCGACGACGGCATGATCGGCCACCAGGAAGTCGCCGCCGGCGAAACCATCCGCAAGGACCAAGCCATCGGCTACAACCTGTGGAAGTTCGACGCCGGCAAACTCATCCCGCAAAATAACGCGGCTGCAGGGCAGGCTGATACAGTTCAACCCCAGAACGCGAACAACGCGCTGCGGAACGTGCAGCGCGGGCTAGGGCTTTAGCCGCCGGAGACGGCTGAGCCCGCACACACCAAGGGAGCGCACATGCCTAAAGCAAAAGTAACCAAAGACCCCATCCGCCCAGCTAGCAGCACCTCCACCGGCACCACGCGTACCCCGGTCAAGGTCAACACCGGCGGCACCCCGATGTGGTACAAGGTGATCATGTTCGGGCTGATGCTCCTCGGCCTGGCGTGGCTCATCCTCTACTACCTCGCCGGCGACCAGCTGGCGTGGCTCGGCCAGCTCGGGCCGTGGAACTACGCCATCGGCTTTTCGGGCATGATCCTCGGCCTGCTGATGACTATGGGTTGGCGGTAGTTCCCTTCCCCGGGGGATGTGTGAAATCGGATTGTGGCAAATATTTGCCACAATCCGATTTTTGCGTTGGTGGGGGTTAGGCGTCTGCGGCCTTGGACGGCGCAAAGATCTCGCCTTGCCGCGCCCACTGGACCAGCAGGTTGGTCAACCCACGTAGATCCTGCGCGCGGGAGCTAGGTGCCTTAGCGTTTTCCGGGAAGAACCCGGTATCCAGCCAGCGACGATCCAGGGGCAGGCCGGTGTGCCCGCTCAGCGCCTCGAAAAGCTCGCGCGCCTCCTCTAGACCCTTTTTGTCGAGTTTCGGGTTGCTCTCATCCGAGATATCCACGGCGAGAGCGTGGAACACTCCCGCGAGCACTCGCAGCACCGTGGCCGAGGTGATCATGTCCTTTTCTCGCAGCTCGATCGGCGAAGTATCTTCGGCATCCAGGTCCTGCAGCTGCGGGAAGGTGTCAAGCAGCAGCTCGAAGAACACCTCAACCAGATCAGCGATTCGCTCCTCGCTCATGCTGTCTTCTCTGCGGTTTGTCATTCGGCCGTCGATGCCCAACGCAAGGTGGCGGACAATGTCGGCCAGGTTTTTGCCGGAGATCACGTTTTCGTTCTTGCCCGCAACGCGGTCTTTCTCCCAGTCCACGCGGTCAGCGAGGAACTCGATGCTTTCCGCAACCTCCACAGCAATGCGGTTGATCATGCTGCGGCGGTCGAAAGACACCGTCACGGACTTGGTAATTCCTCGCGCGTTGGTGGCGATGTCGTTGAAGGCCTGCTTGTGGTCTTCCTCGCTCACCCCCTGCATGATCTCGAGCGTGACAAACTCGGTTTCGAAGCGAAGCTGCGCCGCCTCAATCTCCTCGAGTTTCTTCTGCACAGCAGAAAGCTCGTCTGCGTTCCCGTCCGCTTCTGCCTTTTTGAGTTCAGCGCGCGCCTCCTTGTACTCCTTAGCCAGCTGATCCTCCATGAGTTTCCAACCAAGAATGCGGTGCTGACCGTCCAGAATGGCAAACTCGGACGAGGCATTGCGATGGATCTTCAACTTACCGACCGCGACTCCGCCGACGTCAAAGATCGAGTCAAAGCCCTTGTCCAGCGGCATGGTCGTATCCACGAGCAGCGGCGGTGCAGTCCATGTGTCGTTTGCGCGCCAGTATTCACCGAACTTGGTGGCGTGACGCTTGTTCACACGGCGGTTGCCGGCGAACGGCTTTTCCGGGTCCGGGATAGGGACGTACTGGCTGAGCAGGTGCAGCGGCAGCGCCACGATGTAGGTTCGGCGTCCGTTTGCTCGCTGCGTCATCTGGGCCAGCACTTCCGTGTACGGCTTGTAGCCGCTGAGGTTTAGGTTATCCATGGGACAATTGTTCCTTTCTCTCCCTAATTGGGAATTAGTCGCCTTATTGCTTGATTACCAATCTTAACCCGATCTTGTTTTTAGTCAAGTTGAATTTGGAATAACGTTCTTATCCGCCCGCCGATGAGATGATTAGTCGCTTAATTTCAGTGGCCGCAGGAAGCTTCAAGGCTGAACAAATTCCAAGAGGGACCTGAGACACCGGTTTGGGCGACGTGTGACTGCATTTAAATAGCGCGATAGATTGCGTCGGGGTTTTACCCACATATAGCAGTGTTAATACTGGTAAGCAGGCTTTTGTGACGTGACAATCACTTTAGTTTGCCCCCGGATTGGGTGGATTGTTCAACAATATTATGACGCTTCCTTGGCAGTTGACTAGGTGTTGTATGAGAGCTCCTCGCTGAGAGGTTGAGAAGCCCGCCCCCCTTGAAATTCCCACAATTGTTTCCCCGAAAGGAACGCCCAATGCGCGTATTCCGCATCGCTGGCGCCGCCAAGGCCGCGATCGCAGCCGTCGCCGCTGTCGCAATCGCAGGCTCCGGCATCACCGCCACCGCCCAGACCTTCGAAGAGTCCTACCCGGAGACCCCGGCAACCAACTCCGCACTGCCGATCATCCACACCTACCGCGGCTCAGACCACCTGAAGGCCAACATCCTCAACCCGCGTCCGGTGTGCAACTCCACCGAGGACTACCGCACCATCGTCTACAAGGTCAAGGACAACTTCCTGCCGGTGGGCACCATCTCCACCACCAACCTCACCGACAGCGACATCCCGCTGTCCCAGGACCTGTCCCGCACCCAGACCATCTCCGCCTCCGTCAACGGCTCCAAGACCGAGACCCTGACGCTCGGCGGCTCCGGCTCCAAAGACGGCATGCAGGGCAACATCGGCTACTCCCTGGCCAAGT
>NZ_KV835919.1:73478-211093 GCF_001838175.1 Corynebacterium sp. HMSC034A01
TCACCATGACCGGCACCCAGCAGCGCTGCCGCCCGAACGGCACCTGGGCAACCCCGACCGCGTGGATCGCCAACATGCCGGTCAAGAACGAGGTCCGCGTCAAGAACTACTCCACCCCGGCCGGCTCCTGGGCACCGAACAAGGGCGCACAGGTCACCGACACCGTGGAGAACCCGAACCCGGCGTACAACGAGGACGTCAAGAAGATCGAGACGGGCGCAAACCTTGACGACGTCACCACGGTCGACAACGACGAAGCCACCGACGTGACCAACAACGACATCGCGAACGAAGGCGCCGAGGTCATCACCGAGGTGGAGGAGAATGCTGCTGACGAGGTCAACGAAGTCGTCGATAAGCAGGCAGATGCCCAGCGCGACCTGGACCTCCAGCCGTACTTCACCACCTCCTCCTGGAAGGTGCCCGGCGCCGCTGGCTCCGTCGCACTGCGCGTGAAGAACACCGGCGCGAAGCGCTACTGGGGCGAATTCCCGGCCCTGACCTTCCGCGTCGAGGTCGGCACCGAGGCGGGCCCGGAGGGCGTTGACCGCCTGATCACCACCACCCAGTACAACGGCACCCACATCCGCGACCTGGGCTACGACTTCGACCGCGGCATCCGCACCTTCGAGGTCACCCTGTCCAACCCGATCCTCGCAGGCGACGAGATGCTGCTGGGCGCCTTCTCCTTCGGCGACGGAAAGACCAAGGAAGGCCGCCTGTACAACTACATGAAGGTCACCCAGACCGGCCGTCTCTCCGAGGACACCTCCTTCTACAACGACCAGGACGTGGACTCCCGCGACGTGACCGTCTCCGACTTCGGCAAGAAGATCCGCGGCGTGTTCTAAAACACTGCTGAATAGCGCGAAAGCCCGTTGAGTCTGCTGCAGACTCAACGGGCTTTTCTCATGCAGCGAGGTTACTGCTCCTGCTCAGCGCGCTTCTTGGCGAAAGACTCGCGCACCTTGGTCTCCAGGTCGGCGTCGACCTTGCCCCAGTACTCGTAGACGCGCTCCTCGACGTCCTTGTTCTTAATCGCCATCATCTTGTTGGTGATGTTGTGGACGAAGCGCTCCTTCTCGGCGTCGTCGAACACGTCGCGGTAGAGCGTGCCAGCCTGGCCGAAATCATCGTCCTCGGCGTGCTTGACATACGCCTCGCGCACCAGATCAGTGCCCTCCGGATCCGGGTTGACGTAGAGGTTCTCCGCCTGGCCGTAGTCGGTGAAGTTGGAGGAGGAATCCTCGTTGTTGTCCAGGTAGCCGGCGCCCTTCTCCGTGCGGTTGGGCACGTAGTTCGGCTCGCCTTCCTCGTTGAAGAAGTAAGCCATGTTGCCGCGCTCGGAGTAGGTGTTCACGTCGTTGAGCGGGCGGTTGACCGGCAGATCCTTGTAGTTCGTGCCAATGCGGTGGCGCTGCTGGTCCGAGTAGGCAAACACGCGGGCCTGCAGCATGCGGTCCGGCGACAGGCCCACGCCCGGCACCAAGTTGGCCGGATCGAGCGCCAGCTGCTCAATCTGCGCGTGGTAGTTCTTCGGGTTGCGGTTGAGCACGAAGTAACCCACCGGGATCAGCGGGTAATCCTTCTGCGACCACGTCTTGGTCAGGTCGAACGGGTTGAAGCGGTAATCCTTCGCCTCCTCGAACGGCATGATCTGCACCTTGACGTCCCAGACTGGGAAGTCGCCGTCCGCAATCGCGTTGAACAAGTCCGCGCGCTGGAAATCCGGGTCGGTGCCCGCCTTCTCGGTGGCCTCCTCGTCGGTGAAGCACTCCCAGCCCTGGCGGGTCTTGAAGTGGTACTTCACCCACACCGGCGTGCCCTCCTCGTTGACCCACTGGAAGGTGTGGGAACCGAAACCGTCCTGGTGGCGCGACGTCTTCGGGGTGCCGCGGTCGCCCATCAGGTAGGTCACCTGGTGCGCAGACTCCGGCGTGCGGGTCCAGAAATCCCACTGCATCTCGTCGTCGCGCAGGCCCGAGTTAGGCTGGCGCTTCTGGGAGTGGATGAAGTCCGGGAACTTCATGCCGTCGCGCAAGAAGAACGTCGGGGTGTTGTTGCCCACGATGTCGTAGTTGCCGTCCTCCGTGTAAAAACGCAGCGCGAAGCCATGCACATCGCGCCAGGTATCCGGCGACCCGGCCTCGCCAGCGACGGTGGAAAAACGCGCCGCCATCGGCGTGACGGTGCCAGGCTGGAACAGCTTCGCCTTCGTGTACTTGGACACGTCCTCGGTGATGTGCAGCTCGCCGAAGGCGCCGTGACCCTTCGCGTGCGGGATGCGCTCTGGCACGTTTTCCCTGTTGAAGTGGGCGAGCTTTTCGATCATGTGGACGTCGTTAAGCACATTCGCCCCTTGACGCCCCTGAGTGACCGAAATGTGCTCCGAAGCGACCGGCTGGCCGCTCAGCTCGGTGGTGCGGCCCTCGCCCGCGGGGCGCTCGCCCCTGGAAACGATCTCTTCTGCCTTGCTTTTATCCGCCATCGCTCACTCCTTAGATCGCTGTTGATGGTGTGCTTCCCACAGTAGGCATTTTCAAGGGAGCGCGACTATCCACACCTGTGGATAACTCTGTGCACAACTCCACAGGGCAGTGAAATGTGCTGGTTTTCTTTCGAAAATGCCAGGTTCCTTCGGCGTGTCATTTTGGGTGTTCGACGTGTCGTTCGAGGAGTTACACGCGTGTAGTTATCCACACTGTGGACAACCGCTGTGGATAACTCATAATCTTTGGGAGTGAATAAAGAGGAGCCCTAGCCGACTTTCCGTCAACTAGCACAAACTCGACACGAGGAAGCCGCTGTTAAAGTTTGTAACTGTTCGCGATTTTTATACCCCGAAGTGAGTCCGCTTTGACTTCTCCAGTCCAGTCACGCCTCAGAGTGTTCTCTATGCTCGTGATCTCTGCTCTCCTTACTGGCTGCTCGGGTACTTCCGACGATGATTTGGAGGCCTACCGTGCCGAACAGGACGCGGCCGTGGCTGACATCGCTGAGATGCTCAATAGCCCTGGCTCACAGCCAACTATTTCCTCTCCTGCGCCGGAAACTACAACGGCATCCCAGCGGTCATACTCCCGGTCGGAGTCGAACTACCAGAATCACTCAAATTATTCCGGACAGCGCGTCGAACCGCCGATCCGACGCGACGTCATCGACCCGAAAAACGACGCTTCAGGCCAGAGTGGCCGTGACGACAATCGTGGCGTGTACTACCACAACTCCGTCGACTGGGAATGGCTAAAGCAGCCCGGCGGGGTTGTACCGGGGGGCCGAATTTTTAACGAAACACAGAGCATGACTTGTTCGACCGGTTTTCTCGCATCCGCAGACGGGCGTTTGTTTATCATCACCGCAGGACATTGCGGCAATCGGGGTGACCAGTTCTACGTGGAGGATTCACGTGGCAACTGGGCCTTCGTGGGAGAGATGGTGGAGTCCTACTTGGAGCAGGACGAGAACGGGAGCATCTTCGGCGCCGATATCGGGTTAATCGAGATCACCGGAGACGCTAAGTACTCCTCTACCCTGCCGGTTGATCTTCCTTTACGTGGTTGGATCACCCCGCAGGAAGCACAGGCCCGCGGTATGGCAATCTGTCGGCTCGGTGCCACCACCGGATACTCCTGCGGTCAGTTTGAAGAAATCGGAAACAACGGTCTCTTCTACTTCCGCAATATCAACGACCGTGGAGATTCAGGCGGCGCGGTCTTCGCCGCTGACAATTCCGGCGTGTGGGCCATCGGTGTCTCCTCCAACGTTTCTGACACTAATAAGACTCGTTTAGGCGCCATGGAAATCGGTAGCGCCATCCAACACTGGGGGCTGACCATTCACGGCTAACCCTTTCGCTGCCTACGGCTGCGCCACGTAGAGAGGACAGAACGCCCCTAATACACCGGGATCGTGGACGGGATGGTCAGCGCCCAGATCGCCACACACGCCGCCACGGCCGCGACCCCCGCCGTGATCCAGCGCGTGCGCATGTTGTCCGAGGTCAGCGGCCACGCCATCACCGCCCCCGCCGCCAGGCCGCCGAGGTGGCCCCACAGTGACACACCCGGGCTGAGCAGCGTGTACGCCACGTTCACCGCCACCAGGGCGAGGGGCGCGCGCAGGTCCGTGGAACGTCGAAAAGCAATGGCGATCAACAGCGCCATCAGCATGTAGAGGGCGCCGGAAGCGCCGGCGGTGGGCACTGTGAAGCTAAATGCGAGCACACTTGCCGACGCCCAAAGGACCCCCGCGACCCACGCCACCACAAACGGGCCAGAGCCGAGGAAGCGTTCCACCTCCGCACCCACCAGGACCAGCATGAACATGTTGAGGAAGAGGTGCGTGATGTCCAAGTGCATGAAGCCGGCGGTGAGCGCGCGGAGGTAGCCCGCGCCGTAGACCTCGGGGCCGTAGAGGATCGTGTGGGTGCCCACCTGCGAATCCCACACCACGTCCGTCAGCGAACGGGCCTGGAGCGCGGCGGCGAGGAAGACGAGCGTGCAGATCACCGTAATCGCCGTGGTGGCGGGGGCGGTGCGGGGCAGATGGCGGAGAGTGGGCATGAAATCAGGGTACGAAAAAGCCCCCGCACGGTGGCGGGGGCGCGGCGCTTTTGGCTTGGGGGCTTACGCGATCTCGACGGACTCGATCACGACGTCCTCGACCGGGCGGTCCATGCGGCCAGTCTGCACGTTCGCGATCTCGTCGACGACCTTCTTCGACGCCTCATCGGTCACCTCGCCGAAGATGGTGTGGCGGTTGTTCAGCCACGGGGTCGCGTCGACGGTGATGAAGAACTGGGAACCGTTCGTGCCCGGGCCGGCGTTAGCCATGGCCAGCAGGTACGGGCGGTCGAACTGCAGCTCCGGGTGGAACTCGTCGGCGAACTGGAAGCCCGGGCCGCCGGTGCCGGTGCCGGTCGGGTCGCCGCCCTGGATCATGAAACCCGGGATGATGCGGTGGAAAATCGCGCCGTCGTAGAACGGGCCCTCGGTGGTGCCCTGGGCGTTCTTGGCGGAGTAATCGGTGGTGCCCTGCGCAAGGCCGGTAATCGTCTCAACCGTCTTCGGCGCGTGGTTGCCGAACAGGTCGATCACAATGTCGCCGTGATTGGTGTGCAGAGTCATGGTCTGAGTCTTCTGAGTCATGCGCTCTAGGGTACGCGCGTTCCGGCGCACGGGGTGCGGTGCGTGGGATGTGGGGTTGGGCTCATGGTCCTAAAGGTCGAGTCCGGGAGGTCGAGTACGCCCGGATTCGGTGCCGTACTCGACCTCCGCCGCTCGACTTTCGGCGGCGTATAGCGCCCCTACCTCCGCCAGTGTTCCCCGTGCACCGGTCTGAACACCGTGGCCGGCACTTTCGGCTCGCCGAGGAGACCGGAGCGGGCCTTCAGCTCCAGGATCTCCCGGACGCAGGCCTCCTCGTCACGGAGAATCTCCGACGGCTCGAAGCGGGCGACCTCGTAGATCTGCTTCCGCAACCAGTTTTCACGCAGGAGCTGGTCCCGCGACACCTTCTTCGCCAATTCCTCGTCTTTCTTCGCCGTCTTGACCAGCCCGTCGATCTCGATCGCCACCTGCCCCCACAGCAGGTCCGGGCGCACGTAACGGCCAATCCACATCTGCTCGCGGACGATGATGTTCCGCTCGCGCAGGATCACGCGCAGGAGAGACTCGTACGGCGATTCGGACTTGGTGGACGACCAGCGCAACGCCTGCCGTGCCCGCCCGATCCCCTTCTTGCCGGCCAGACGCTTGATCGTCGCATGGAGTTCGGCCTGGATGCGTTCCTGCTCCAGCGGTGGCTTGCCCACAAATAGGGAATCCATCGCGACGACTCCTGCCCTCACCCCGTGCAGGCGCGCGACGTCGACGGCTGTGCGGACGGGGCTGGTTAACCGGAGGACGTCGCCAGGCGTCGCGCACTCGATGGCCACCACATCCTCTTCGGGGATGCGCAGGCTGCGGTACTCGACCCCCTCCGGCCAGCTTGCCCTGGCGGGCGGTTTTTGTCCTGGGATGGCCAGCAAGACGGGCGCGTTTGGGGCGGGCAGCGTCCACAGGCCGTGCACAACTGCGGCAGAGCGCCCCACCAGCACCGCTTTCCGGCTCGCGGCGCCGACGGCATAGCTGCTGAGAAACTCCCGCTCGTGGTGTTTCAGCCGCGACCATTCTGCCTGGGCGATGAATTTGTTCGCGGATAACTTGATGCACGTTTGACGGTCCGACTCCCCCGGTCTGACCAGCAGCTGTGCTAGCTTTCTCCTGTTCATATTTCCCCCCGTTTCGCTCACGCTACAGCGTCTGCGGCGGAAACGAAAGAGCCCCGCCAAAAGTCGAGCGGCGGAGGTCGAGTCCGGCCCAAATAGAGGGCGTACTCGACCTCCCGTACTCGACTTTCGCGGGGCGAGCAGGGCGGGGGCCGGGGCGATTGCTTTGCGACGTCAGCTCCGCCCCGCCCGGCGCGCTAGAGCCGAACCTAGAGCCCTTCGACGACCTCGTCGCGCGCGGCGACCAGGTTGCGCAGGGAGGGCTCGACCTCCTTGTACCCGCGGGTCTTCAGGCCGCAGTCCGGGTTGACCCAGAGGCGCTCGGTGGGCACGTGGTTCAGTGCCGCGCGCAGCAGGCCGACGATCTCCTCGGTGGAGGGCACTCGCGGGGAGTGGATGTCCCACACGCCGGGACCGATTTCGGAGTGGAAGGTCTCGTCGATGTCCTCGAGCAGCTCCATCTTGGAACGGGCCGCCTCGATGGAGGTGACGTCGGCGTCGAGGCCTGCGACGGCGTCGATGATCTGGCCGAACTCGGAGTAGCACAGGTGGGTGTGGATCTGCGTTGCAGGCTGCGCCTCCAACGAGACCAGGCGGAACGCGCGCTGGGCCCACTCCAGGTAGGCGGCGCGGTCGTCTTCGCGCAGCGGGAGCAGCTCGCGCAGGGCCGGCTCGTCGATCTGGATGACCTTGATGCCGGCCTTCTCCAGGTCGGCGACCTCGTCGGCAAGCGCCACGCCGATCTGGTCCGCGGAGACGGAAAGCGGCACGTCGTCGCGCTTGAACGACCAGGCCAGGATGGTCACCGGGCCGGTGAGCATGCCCTTGACCGGCTTGTCGGACAGGGACTGGGCGTAGGCCGACCACTCCACGGACATGGCCTCCGGGCGGGAGACGTCGCCGACCACGATCGGCGGGCGGGTGCAGCGGGAGCCGTAGGACTGGACCCAGCCGTTTTCGGTGACCACGAAGCCGTCGAGAAGCTCGGCGAAGTACTGCACCATGTCGTTGCGCTCCGCCTCGCCGTGGACGAGGACGTCCAGGCCGATCTCCTCCTGCAGCTCGATGACCTGCTTGATCTCGGCCTTCAGCGCTTCGGTGTACTCGGCGTCGGTAAGGGTGCCCTCGCGGTGGTCCGCGCGCGCCTTGCGGATCTCGGTGGTCTGCGGGAAGGAACCGATCGTGGTGATCGGCAGGGTGGGCAGGCCGAGCTCCTCGCGCTGGACCTTGTTGCGCTCCTCGAACGCCGGCTCGCGTTTGACGGCACCCTCCGGCAGGGCCGCCACGCGGTCCACCACGGCCTTGTTGTGGATGGTCTCAGACTCGGCGCGGGTGCGCACTGCACGGTCGGACTGCGCGAACGCCTCCTTGGCGCCCTCCTCACCAGCGACAAGCGCCTGGATCTCGGCGAGCTTCTCGTCGGCGAACGCCAGCCACGGGGCGACCTCGACCGGGATGTTGCGCTCGGCCTTCAGGGTGTGCGGCACGTGCTGCAGGGAGGTGGAGGTGGACACGGACACCTCGCGCTCGCCCAAAGACTGAAGGACCTCTGTGCGCTCGCGCAGGTTGGCGGTCCAGACGTTGCGGCCGTCGATGAGTCCGGCGACCAGGTGGGTCTCCGCCGGGATCTGCTCGCGCACGCGCTCCGGGTAGCCGGCGTCGGCCTCGAGGGTCCACGGGGATAGGTCCACGTGCAGCGCCTCCACGCCGAGGGAGCCCAGGACCGGCAGGGCCTCGCGGGCGGAGCCGTACGGGGTGGTCAGGTACACGTTCGGGCGGGTCTCGCGGCCCAGCAGCGCGGTCCACGCCTCGCGTAGGTGCTGCGCAATCTCCGCGTCCGGGGTGGACAGGTCGGCCACCACGGCGGGTTCGGCGATCTGGACCCACTCCACGCCGGCGTCCTTCAGCGCGGCGAAGACCTCGGCGTACGCCTCAACCAGCGACGGCAGCAGCGACCACTCCGCCGGCTTGGACAGCGCGATCAGCGTGACCGGGCCGACCAGGAACGGGCGGACCTTGTGGCCGGCCTCGGCGGCCTCCTCCACGATGCGCAGGATGCGCTCCGGCACCGCCTTGATCTCCTGACCAGCTTCGATCTCCGGCACGAGGTAGTGGTAGTTGGTGTCGAACCACTTGGTCATCTCCAGCGGCACGCGGGTGTCGTTGCCGCGGGCGAGCGCGAACTCCTCGTCCAGGTCAACGCCGCCCGGCACAAGGCCCACGGTCAGGGCGGTGTCGAGCACCTGGTCGTAGAGCGCGACGTCCGCCGGGATGGCGTAATCCTCGGTCAGACCGAGGTCGCGCAGGTGGTTGTAGTTGTTCACGCGCAGGGCGCGTGCGGTGGAGCGGAACGTCTCAGCGTCGATGCGGCCCGCCCAGTAGCTTTCCAGCGCGCGCTTGAGCTCGCGGTTCGCGCCGATGCGGGGGTAGCCCTCGATGGTGGCCTTGGGGAAGGTGGTCATTGTTGTCCTTTATCTATTCCGATGCGGTCCAGAAAGTCCCGCGTGACGTCCAGGTTGTTGTGCGTGTACACGTGGAGCCCGCCCGCGCCGGCATCCAAAATCTCGCGCGCCAGGTTGGCGGTGAGTTGCATGCCGGCCTCGTACTCGTCGTCTGCTTCGAGCAATTGCTTCTCGACGCCCACCGGCACCTCCAGTCCCGACAACTCCCCCATGCGGCGGACCCTCTTCAGCGAGGTCATGGGCATGATGCCGGGGATGAGCGGGATGCGCACGCCCGCCAGCCGCGCAATCTCCACGAAGTCCAGGAAGTCCTGGGCCTCGAAGAACAGCTGGGTGATGGCGAAATCCGCGCCCAGGCGCTGCTTTGTCAGCAGCACGTCCAGGTCGTGGTCGAGGTTGCGCGACTCCTCGTGGCCCTTGGGGTAGCAGGCCACTGAAAGGGCGAGCTTGCCGGCGGCGAGGCGGAACGCCTCTTCCTCCTGCACGTCCTGGATCAGGTTGAGCAGATCCGTGGCGTACTGGAGGTGGTCCGCCGGCAGGCCGGTTTCCGGCAGGTCCCCGCGCAGGGCGAGGAACCCGCGGACGCCGGCGTCGATAAGCACCCGCACCCACTCCGCCATCTCATCGCGCGTGCCCGCAGTGCAGGCGAGATGCGCGATGGGACGCAGGTCGGTGGTCTCCGCGATGCGGGAGATCACGGCGGCGGTGCCCTCCAGCCACTCGCTGCGGCGCGAGCTGGTCACGGAGACGTAATCCGGCTTGTACTCCGCCAGGCCCGCGATGAGCTGGTCGATCTTGCCCGCGTCGTCCGTGGGGCGAGGCGGGATGATCTCAAAACTCAAGGCGGTGCGCTGGCGCTTCGGGCGGGGGCGGCGGATCAGCTGCGCGCCCTCGCGGTCCAGCGGTGCCGAGGCGGAGAGCCTGGTCGAAGGAGAGGCTTCGAACATGGCGGGACCTTTCTCGGCTGGGTTGATGTGTTTCGTTGCACCGTGGTTAAACGGTGCCTTGAAACTTATTTGGGGCGTGTAGCGGCCACAATGCGCTACCGGTTTTCGGCGGCGTTTCTGCTGCGCACGAGGTTATTCAGCGTGAATGTTAATCGCTCAAAATGAACCAAGCTGTTCATTTTTGCGTAACGCTTGGTACGCGTGGGTGGGGCACGCGTCTCCCCGACCCCCGGATTCCGCGGATCCAGCTAGTAAGACCCAGCTATCCGGCCCCTGGAGGCGAAAAACGGTGTGCTATTCGCTGGATCTAGCCAGAGAGGCGGGCTGCGAGAGGCGCACCACCAAACTCCCCGAGCTGGCACCGCGGATTTCGCTACCCTGGGGCCGCGTAACCACCTGAAACTTACAAACGCAACGCAAGGAGCAACCCGTGAACCTCAAGAACATCGGCTTCGCCGCCGCTTTTGTCAACCAGGCGTGGAAGTACCTGCGCGACCAGAACGACAAGCGCGAGCGCGACATCTACCAGTCCCTGCTTGACAACCTGAAGGACGGCAAGCTGGACGATATCCACGAAAAGTTCGACATGGACGAGCTGCAGGAACTGTACGGCGCGGCCCGCGCGCAGGCCGGCGAGATCACCCGCGACGCGCACGACCGCCTGGACCGCCGCCGCAAGCAGTTCGAGGCTGCCGCGCCGAGCCGCAAGGAGCGCCAGGAGTTCCTGGAGAAGCACGCGAAGAGCGCAAAGAAGAACGCGAAGAAAAAGAAGAAGGGCGGGGTTGGCAAGGTCATCGGCACGACGCTGGGCACCGCGGCGCTCGCGGGCGGCGCGTGGGCTGCCTGGGAGTTCTTCCTCAAAGACAAGCTCGCGGGCGAGAACGAGCCAGCGAAGACCTACCGCCCGGCGCCGACCCGCACGGAGACGGACAACCGTGGCTCCTCCACCCTCGTGTACTCGACTCGCACGGAGGATGATCTGGAGGCAACGGCGACTACCAACTCCACCGAGGACCTCGGCGGCGAGGGCCTGACCACCCTGGACACCCTGGCGGACAACCAGCGCAAGGCCACCAGCCCGCAGCACTCCGTTGAGGACGCGGCGGGCGCGCAGGGCAACATCGACGGCGGTGTTGACGGCGGCCGCCACGAGCTGCGCGAGGACTAAACCAACGCCAGTTACGCCGTGGTGCGCCAGCCAGCCATGAGGTGGCGCACCAGGCGGTCGCGCACGTCCGGGAGGATGTCGGCGAGCGGGGCGGCGAGCGGCCGCGTCGCCACAACGAGCTCGGTTGCCAGCTGCATGGGTGACTGGCCGGGGGCGATGATGCCGTGGGGGGCGGCGGCGTCGATAAGCAATTGCACTTTGCTCATGAAGGCGTCGCGCCGCGCGCCGAGCCCGCCGTCGGAGCTGTCGGCGGCCAGCGCGGCGGCGAGGATGCCCACGCCCGATTCGACGAGGGCCCAGACGAAGGATTCGAAGTGCTCGACGGGGTTGTCCTCGAAGCCGTCGAGGGCGTCGTCGAGGAGTGTTTCGATGCGTTCGAGGTAGACGATCGCGCAGGCGTCGTAGAGTGCGGCGCGGGTGGGAAAGTGACGGTAGAGGGTGGCGATGCCCACGCCGGCGTCCGCCGCGATGCCTTCGAGGGTGATCTCGGAGTTCGGGCGGTTACCAATCTGTGCCAGCGCGGCGGTGACTATCTGGTCGCGTTTCGCGCGGGCGTCTGCGCGCATTATTGACCAGCCCCCTTTTTTGGGTTTGACAGTGACTATTTTGGGGAGCACCATAGCACGAGCTAAGTGATAGTCCACCCTACGGTTAAGGGACCGCATGACCCCCATACTCAGCACGCACAACCTCGTGCTCCGCAAGGGCGACACCCCGGAAAACTTCGACATCGGCCGGGGGTTGACCCTGTTGAACACGCGGCGAGAGTCCCATTCGACCCTGCTCAGCCTCGCGCTGGCAGGGCGCTACAACCCGCACTCCGGCACCATCCTCCTCGACGGTGAGGAGACCAAGACGCGCCAGCGCTTCAAGCAGGTCGCGCTCGCGGGCGTGACCGAGATTGACAAGCTGGACCGCCTCGTGCGCATCCGCGACGTGGTGCGGGAACAGATTGCGTGGTCGCAGAGCTTCTTCGCTATCACGCCGCACAAGGCCGAGGCGATCAAGTCCCACGACAGCGTGGAGAAGTGGCTGGAGCCGCTGCAGCTGGGAGACATCGACATGACGGCCAAGGTCGGCGACATCGGTCCCACGGACCGGTTCCGCCTGCGCGTGCTGCTGGCGCTGATTTCGCGCCCGGACGCGAAGATGCTGATCGTGGACGACGTGGACCAGGTGCGCAAGATGGACATCCGCCGAAAGCTGCTGGATGATCTGCGCGGGGTCGCGGTACACCTGCCCGTCATGGTGAACACGGTGAATGAGGAGGGGCTATGAGCGGCCTGCACATTGGATCCGACTTCCGGAAGTTCGCCCACGGCAAGCTTCCCCCGCTTGCCATCACGGCGATCTGTCTGCTGCCGCTACTGTTCGGCGGCCTGTTCCCCTGGGCGTACTGGGACCCGCTGGGCAACCTGTACAAGCTGCCCGTCGCGTTGGTGAACTCGGACGAGGGCGACAACGGCCAGCAGGTCGTGGACGAGCTGCTGGAGCAGCGCCCCATGGATTTCCGGGTGGTCAGCGCCGAGGAGGCCCAAGAGGGCATCGCCGACGGCACCTACTACCTGGGCCTAGAGATCCCCACCGACTTCTCTGAGGCTGTGACCAGCGTGAAGGAGGATGACCCGCATTCAGCGAAGATCAACATCACGCTGAACGAGACCAACGGCTTCATCCCCACCATGCTGGGCGAGAAGGCCGCGGAGGCCATCGGTTCCGCGGTGTCGAATTCCGTGGGCAGCAAGGTGGTGGAGCAGCTGTTTGTGGGCATTAACACGCTCTCGGATGGCGTGCATAAGGCCGCCGACGGCGCCGAACAGTTGGACGAGGGCGCGACCAAAGCACACGACGGCTCGGAGAAGCTCAACGAGGGCGGCACGCAGCTCAACGACGGCATCCAGCAGCTCAACGACAAGGTGCAGCAGATGCCGGACGCGGTGAACAAGCTCGACGGCGGTGTCGCGCGTCTGCAGGACGGCGCAATCCAGCTCAACGACGGCATCACCACCGCTTCCGGCGGCGCCGACCAGCTCTCCAACGGCCTGACTCAGCTGCAGGCCGGTACGCAGCAGCTTGGCGACGGCGCCACGCAGATCGCCGGCGGCGTGGACAAAATCGCAGGCTTCGCGGGCAAGATCAACGAACTGCAGGCCGCGTTGGATGACATCAACGCGAACCTGAACAACGTGATCGCGGACCTGGACCGCTCCCCCATCCCGGGCAGCAAGGAACTGGCGGACCAGGCGCGCGGCGTGCAGCTGCAGATCAACGCCGGGCCGCTGCAGGCGGTCACCGAGAACAACCTGGTGGGCCAGCTGATGCAGCTGCAGGCCGGCGCCCACGAGCTGGCGACCCAGCTGTCGGACCCGAGCGCGAAGTACCGCGGCGGCGTGGACAGCGCAGTCGAGGGCGCACAGACGCTGGCGGACGGCCTGAAGCGCCTGCAGGAAGGCTCCGGCACCCTGCTCGCCGGCGTGACCACGCTGAAGGACGGCACGGGCAAGCTGGTCGTGGCGGCGAACACCGCCACGGACGCCACCTCGCGCCTGGCCGCCGGCTCGAACCAGCTGGTGGTGGGCCTGGGCGACCTCAACGACGGCTTGGTCAAGCTTTCGGACGGCACCGGCGAGCTCTCCATGAGCCTTTCCGACGGCGCCGAAAAGGCCCCGAGCTGGGAAGGCGAGCGCCTGAACAAGGCCATTGACGCCGCCTCGGACCCAGTGCACACCGAAAACACCGGCGACGGCCTGGCCTTCTTCGGCAAGGGCCTCAGCCCGTTCTTCCTGTCGCTGTCGCTGTGGTTCGGCGTGCTGATTATGTACATGATCATGCCGCCGTTCAGCCGCCGCGCTATCGACTCGGGCACCAACCCGCTGCGCGTGCTGCTGTACACGATGATCCCGTCGTTCATCATCGGCTTCTTCCAGTCCGTCGCCCTGTGGGTGATGCAGACGTTCATCCTGGACGTCGAGCCGCTGCACCCGCTGTCACTGCTCGGCGTGCTGGTGCTGGTGTCCTGGGTGTTCGTGACCGCGATCATGGCGCTGAACACCGCGCTTGGGCCCGCGCCCGGACGTCTGGCCACCATGGCGCTGATGTCGCTGCAACTGGTGGCGTCGAACGGCTTGTACCCGCCGGAGGTGCAGCCCGAGTTCGTCCAATGGGTGCACAGCTGGGACCCGATGCGCTACTCGGTGGATTTGGTGCGCTACGCACTGTTTGGCACACAGTCGTACGACCCGCGCATGTGGACCGCCGTGACGGTGCTGCTGTTCGTCGGCGCGCTGTCTGTGGCCATCTCGTGCGCCGCGCTGTACGCCCGCCGGATCTGGCACATGAAGGATCTCCACCCCGAGCTGACCGTTTAGCCCCTACCATGGGCGAGGCAGACAATTTCCCCCGAGAGATCGAAGGACCCCGCCCATGTTTCTGAAGAAGTCCAACAAGGACAAGATCAACCTGCGTCTTCCGTCCGCCGCGCTGCGCATCCCCACCGGCGCCCTGATCCTGAACTCCGGCCTGGGCAAGTTCCAGGTGGACAAGGAGGGTGCTGAAGGCCTGCGCGATATGGCTACCGACGGCATCCCGCAGCTCGGCCAGATCGACGCGGAGACGTTCGCCACCGGCCTTGCCTCCGCCGAGACCGCCCTTGGTGCCGCGCTGCTGTGCCCGCTGATCCCGAACCGCCTCGCCGGCCTGGGCCTGACCGCGTTCGGCGCTGGCCTGCTCACCATGTACTTCGGCGGCGACCAGTACACCGAGGACGACGGCATCCGCCCGTCCAGCGCAGGCCTTGCCATTGCGAAGGACTCCTGGCTCGTGGGCATCGGCCTGGCGCTGGCTGCCCTGCCGCGCAAGTAGCAGTGAAGCGCGCCCTCGCCCTCACGCTCGCCGCCGCGCTGATACCCGCGACGGTGATTGCGCCGAAGGCGGAGGCGGTGAAGCTGCGCTGCCACCCCGTGCACGTCATTCAGGCGGCTGGCACGGGGTTTTCGCATTCTTGGGATCCTTCCGCACGCGAGACGCTTTTCGACGACGCCTCCTCCCCCGCCGACGACCTCCAACGCCGCTTCGGCGCCCGCACCGTCTCCACATACACCGTGAAGTACCCGGCCTCGCTGGGCAGGTTCAGCGCTCTGGGCGCCGGCAACGGCCTGGAGGGCACGGAGGCCGCCACGTACGGCGAGTCCGTGCGCTACGGCCGCGACGTGGCGACCCTGGAGATGGAGACTATGGCCCGGCACTGCCCCGGCACCCGCTTCATCCTCATCGGCTACTCCCAGGGCGCGCACCTGATCGGCGACGCCGAAGGGTGAGCGCGGCGCGAACTTTGAGACGGTGCAGACTGGCGGCACCACCTTTGAGCCCACCCGCGTCGGCCTGGCCGGCACCCGCCGCGCCAGCTTCAACGGGCTCGAGGGCAAGGTGCTCTCCCTGTGCAACGGCGCCGACATGGCGTGCGCGACGGACCCGGACTCCGTGCTGCGCGCGGTCGCGGACGTGGCCGGGCGCGACGTGTTGGTCGGCCCGTTCAATGCCTTCACCGGCATGCGCGTCGCGCGCTTCCAGCAGCTGCGCGCCGGCGGCATGCCCCCGCGCGAGGCGGTCAGGGAGTCGGGGCTTTCGCTTCTCGACGCCACCGTGGCCCCCCAAATCCTCTACGAACTCCACCTGATCCTCTCCGCCGCCAGCCGCCACGCGGATGCCGCGAGCCCCACGCCTGTGGAGCAACATGCCGCCATCGCGCTGGCTGCCGCGACGCCGGAGCTGGCGAAGGAGGGCGTGACCTGGACCTGGATGCTGCAGGGTTTGGAGCGCTTCGGCGTGGTTCCCCGCACGACCACGGGCACGGAGGGGAGGCAGGTGGTGGTGCGGGAGCTCGTCGCAAAGCTGAGTGCTCAGGCTATCGACGCCGCCGGTTTGCGCGCCGCCTACGACCACCCCGCAAACGCCAACCTGGTGGCCTCCGCAAAGCTGGCGGGCG
This sequence comes from Corynebacterium sp. HMSC034A01, assembly GCF_001838175.1. NCBI lineage: Bacteria > Bacillati > Actinomycetota > Actinomycetes > Mycobacteriales > Corynebacteriaceae > Corynebacterium > Corynebacterium sp. HMSC034A01. The sequence goes on from NZ_KV835919.1 coordinate 89,308, forward strand.
ACTTCGTGCCGCGGCACAAGTCGTACTACAAGCTGGGCTACACCGAAATCCCCGGCGGGTACGCGGTGGAGGGACGCACCGGCTACGACTACGCGCTGGACTGGTTGGGCTAGGTCGTCGAGGGAGTTGCCGGGGAGTAGGAAAGAGAAATGCCCACCAGGGTGGACCTGGTGGGCACTAGCTCTTCGGGGACTTACTTCTCCTCGTTGGAGGAGCCTTCAGCCTTGCCCTCGCCCTCAGCCTTGTCGGTGGACTTGTTGTCCGACTTGGCGGAGGAGCCGTTCATCAGCGTCTCGCTGCCGGTGGCCTTGCCGATCATGTAGGAGGAGGTGTACTCCTCCGCACCGCAGGCGCGCATGACGCCGTCGACTGCCAGCAGACCCAGGGAGATAGCGCCCAGGGCGCCAGCTGCCATGCCGAGCTGCTCCGGATTCTGGATGTTGAACGCCGCCTGGACGCCAGCTGCGCGCTGCGCACGATCCTCGTTGTAGATGCCCAGGCCCTGCTGGATACGGTTGTTCGCATCCTGAATAGCGCCGTTGATCTGCGCGGAGACGCCCTCCAGGCCCGGGATCTGGACCTGGGACAGGATGCCCAGCGGGATAGCCAGCAGCAGCGGAGCGGTCAGGCCCACGATGCCGGCGATGCACTTGCCGTCGAGCTCGCCAGAGGAGCCCTTTTGTTCGGTGCGGGTGTTGTTCTCAACGTTGACGTTGATCTCGATCTCGCGCTCGCCGTAGGACTGGCCGTCCGGGCCGACCAGGATGTAGGACGCCTCGTAGGTGCCGTTCTTCAGGTCCTTACGCGGAACCAGGGTGACACCCTCGTCGGTCTTCTTGACCTCCTCGAAGTACTCCTTGCCCTTGGTGAAGACAATCCTGTCAACATTCTCCGGGAAGGTGACGTTGACCGGGGAGTCGTTCTTGATGCTGGTGTCGATCACGATCGGCAGATCGTGGTTCTCGCTGATCACAGCGCCCTCGGAGGTACGGGTGCCCTCCGGGTAGATGCCGTAAGCCACGGTGCGGACCAGGTCGCCGTTGGAGTTGCGCTCCTCGACGCGGACCACCTTGTTGGCGGAGCCCTTCTTCGCGGTCAGCTCGAAGGAGCCGCCGTTGTCCTTGGTGTCGACCAGGTCGCCACCGCTGACAACGACAACCTTGTTGCCCTCGTTCAGCTTCTTCAGCTCCTTGGCCTCGCCCTCGATGAGGAAGTCGGTCTGCTGACGTGCGCCGGTGGTCTTGGACTCGACGATCTCCAGCTTGTAGCGGTTGATCTCCTCGCCGTCCTTGTTGTACTCGGCGACGATGCCGGTCTCGCCGACCTTGTCAGCCTTCGGACGCAGAATCCACTGGCCGTTCTTCTCCTCCGGATCCTGGAACGCGTCGGCGCCCTTGATCACCTTGAAGCTGTTCTCCTTCTTGACCAGGGTGGCCTGGAACTCGGTGGAGGTGGAGATCTTGTAGGTGAACATGCCGTTGCGCTTCGGCTCGACCAGGGTGATCTCGTACTGCGCGTACGGGCCGCGCTTGTCGCTGACCTGGATCAGCGCCTTGCCGGCCTTCTCCTCGCCGGTGACGATGAGCTTGTCGCCGTCGCGCTCGACGTTGACGAACTCGTCGCCCTCGAGGACCTCGACCTTTTCGCCGTCCTCGGACGCGATGGTCGCAGTCTGGTTCCAGCCCATGGTGGTGTTCTCCGGGGTCACCTTGGCGCTGCGGCCCGGGGTGATCTCGAAGGTGTAGCGCTCGAAGACATAGCCGTCGTCGGAGACGTTCTCGATGACCAGGGTGCCCTTGGCGTCGCGCTTCGGGGTCACCTTGATCTCGGAAGCGTCCTTCTCCGGCTGCTCAGCCAGCAGGTCGCCGCCCTTGGCGATGCGGAAGTTGGTGCCGTAGAGCTTCAGCTCGTTATCCGCAGTGATGGTGTACTCCATCTCGCGGACCGGGGACGGCTTGACCGTGTAGGTGTAGGTCTTGATCGGCTTCTTGCCCTCAACCTGCACCGGGTTGCCATTCTCGTCGACCTCGGTCTCCTTGGTCTGGACGTACTCCACGACCTTGACGGTGCGGGTCTCGCCCTCGGGAACCGGCTTGAACTCCAGCTTGAGGTTGTCCTTGTCGCCGCGCTTGGAGCCGTCAGCACCCTCAGTCAGGTACTCGGCACCCTCGGTAACCTCGAGCCAGTTGAAGTCGATGGAGCCGCGGGAGATCTCAACGGTCGCGCGGTCGTAGACATCGCGCTCGACCTCCTGGTTCTCAATGTCCTCCTCCGGCTGCGGTGCGACGTCCACGATCCAGACGGCGACCAGACGGCCCTTCTCGTCCTTGATGTGGACGGTCGCCTGACCACCATTCGGGTTGGTCGGGGTGACGACCCACTTGTCGCCCTTCTTCTCAATCTTCGCGACGTCATCGCCGGCGACGATCTCAGCGGTGTGGTTCTCGATGTAGCTGATCTCGAGGGTGTCCGGGGTCTCGGACTTGTACTCGAGCTCGCGGTGGGTGACGGACGGGCCGGCGTTCTTATCCTCGATCAGCTTCAGGGTGTACTTGTACTCGAAGCCGTTCTCGTCGGTGAAGACGATCTCGACGTTGCCAGTAGCGCCGTCCTTCGGGGTGACAACCCAGACGTCGCCATCCTTCTCGATGGTGACCTTGTCGCCGCCCTTGAGGAACTTGTAGTCGCCGCCGCGGTATTCGATCTTCGCGGTAGAAGTGTTCAGGATCTCGCGGGTCACGTCGAACTTGGAAGTCTTGTTCTCCACGGTGACGATGTTCTCGCGAACCTCGCCGCTGTCCTCGGTGATGCGGACGATGACGTTGCCGGTGTAGTTCTCGCCAGCCTTGACGGTGAGGGTGCCCTTCTCCTCGTCCTTGAGGATCTCAACCTCGCCGTGCTCCGGCTGGATGAGCTTGCCGTTCTCGTCGTAGCCCAGACCCCAGTCGATCTCCTCGCCCGGCTTCCACGGGATGGTGGTGATGCGGTCCTCGCTACCAGCGTTCAAGGTGTAGAAGTAGTTGTTCACCTTGACGTTCAGGGAATCCTTCACCGCAACGGTGTCGGTGACCTTGATGCGGTAGATGTGCTGGTTGCCCTTGTCATCGGTGATGAGGATCTCAACCTCACCCTCGCCCTTGAAGTCCTCGCGCGGGGTGATGACGAGCTTGCCGTCCTCGGAGCGCTCGACGATGACGATGTCGGAGCCCTTGATGATCTCAAAGGTCCACTTGTTGCCGATCTTCTCCGGCATCTCGATGACCTTGGACTTCTCGCCGTAGGTGAAGCCCGCGAAGTAGTAGTACTCCGAAACTTCCTTCACGCGCTCGTAGTACTTCTCAACGAAGTACTTCTCGACGTCGGTGATCGTGGTCGTCGTGACGGTCGTCGACGGATCCGGTGCCACCGTGGTGGTCACGGTCTCGGTCACTTCCGGATTGGTGGAGGTTACCGTGGTGACCTGCTCCGGACGAGTCACGGTGGTGGTGACGACCTTGCCCGGTTCGGTCGGAGCCGGTTCGGTCACGGTGGTGCCCGGTTCGGTCACGGTGGTGCCCGGCTCGGTCACGGTGGTGCCCGGCTCGGTGACAGTGGTGACGTAGGTGGTGCCCGGAAGGGTCTGCGTCGTGGTGACCTCCTTCTCGCGCTCAATCGTGGTGGGCACTCCCGGCAGCGTGGAGGTCACCGTGGTGACGATCGGGTCGGTGGTCTTCGGCGTGGTGGTTTCCTCGCCCGGTTCCGGATCCAGACCCGGCTGCGGGACCGGGATCAGACGCTGGAAGGACTTGCGCGGCACGATGTTGAAGTCGTACTCGAGCGGCACCAGCACGGTGACGTACTCGCCCGGCTTAATCGTCTTCGCAATCTCGTCGTGGCGGTCGAGCTTGGCCAGGTAGTAGCTCGGCTGACCCTTCGGTGCCTTGTGGTGGACGATACGGAAACCGGTGAGGTTCTCGAATGCGGACTGGCTGACCTTGCCGTTGACAACGTCCTCACGAGCCTGGTTCAGGTAGCCCAGCTGGTTAGACAGCAGAGCGCGCAGAATGCCGTTCTTGGTCAGAATGGCGTTCGCCTTGGACTGGTCGCCAGCTGCGTAAGCCTTGTAGTCCTTCTGCAGCTCCTTGACCACGTTAATGGCCGCGATGCGGACATCCTCGCTAATGGCGTCGCCGTTACCGACGCGACCGGAGGCACCGGTGAGCTTGCGGACCTCGTAGTTGCCGGAATCCCACGGGTTACCCAGGCCCCAGTCAATGCACCAGCCCGGGCCGGCGCTGGACGGTAGCAGGTCGATGGACTGGTCGTCCTTCGGGGCCTGCTTCAGCATCTGGTCGTAGCGAGCCAAGTCGGCGCCACTGAGCTTCTCGTAAGCGCCAACGATCTGCTGGCTGGAAGTGTTCTCGTTTGCAGCCTCTGCGAGCGGAGCGGATACGACCGCGCCCGTAGCCATAACACCAGTGACCATTGCGGTCATGATGCGCTTTTTCAGGTTTGCGTTATGCAACGTCATAGTCCTTCAACGTCTAGGGAGATATTCGAAGCAGCCTGGAGAAATCCTGAACACGGACCCCAAAACTGACAGACCCCTATTCAATCGCAATGAACCGACGAATAGAAGTCCTTAACCCCCCTGAAAGCCATAAAAGTCCAGATATTAAGACAAAACTCATAACTTCAACCCGCTGACCTCGACTTTTGTCCAACTTTTAAATACAAATAAATCGAGTGATCTTCACCACAAATCCAGCCATTGTTCAACAAACCTACGGTCAGTGGTCCAAAGGACCCGAAGATCTGTCGCCGCGGACCCGCTTGAGCACATTCTCAGCAGATATCAAACACATGGGCACGCCCACCCCAGGCGTCGTGGTCGCCCCAGCGTACATCAGCGAGTCCAGCTTCCGGCTTGTGTTGGTGCCGCGCAGGAACGCGGACTGCCGCAGCGTGTGCGCGGGCCCGATGGACCCGCCGGACCAGGCGTTGTAGCGCTCGGCGAAGTCTGCGGGACCGAGCGTGTGCTTGACGACGATCCTCCGGCCCAGCCCCGCAACCCCACACCTTGACGCAATCTGCTCGATCGCCGCGTCGGTGATCCGCTGCACCTGCTCCGAGGCCTCGCCGCGGTACATGTCGCCGTGGCCCACCGAGGGATCCGCGGGCACCGGCACCAGCACGAACAGGTTCTCGTGGCCGGCAGGCGCCACAGACGGATCCGTCGCTGACGGCTTGGACACGTAGATGGACTGCGACGCCCCCAGCGGCCGGCTGGCAACGGGCCCATTAAATACAGCATCGAAGTCGTCGGACCAGTCGTCGCTGAACAGGAAGTTGTGGTGGGCCAGCTCCGGGATCTCGCCTTCAACGCCCAGCATGACCAGCACCGTGCCCAGGCCGGGGTCGCGCGGGGCGAACCAGGACTCGTCGTAGGTGCGCTGCTTCTTCGGTAGCAGGCGCGTTTCGGTGTGGTGGAGGTCCGCGGCGGAGATGGTGATGTCGGCGGGGAGCCTTTGGCCGTCGATAAGCACAACGCCCTTGTCCTCGATAACGACCACTTCGCTGTTGAAGCGGAACCGCGCGCCCTGGTCGACGGCGAGGTTGAACAGCGCGTCCATAACCGCGGCGAAACCGCCCTGCGGGTACAGCACACCCTGGGTCAGGTCGGTGTGGCTGAGCAGGTGATACATGCTCGGCGTGCGGCTCGGGTGCGAGGAGAGGAACACCGACGGGTACGTGAGCATCTGGCGCAGGCGCGTGTCCGTGAAGCGCTTGGCCACAAACCTGTCCAGGGGTTCGGCGAGGTAGCGCGCCAGGCGCCCGTACTGGCCGCGGATGCGCTTCATAGGCTCAAGGGAGCGGAAGTTGGTGTAGAGGAAGTTTTCGATGGCCAGATCGTAGGTTTCCTCGGCGCTGTCCAGGTACTCCAGGAGCTTCGCGCCCGCGCCCGGTTCGAGCTGCTCGAAGAGCTTGGCGGCGTTGTCGCGGCCGGAGTGGACGTCGATGGGCTCGCCGCTCTCCGGAAAGAGGCGGTAGGCGGGGGCGAGGGGCTGCAGGTCCAGGAGCTCCTCGGTGCGTGTGCCGAAAAGGCCGAAGAAGTGGTCGAACGCGTCCGGCATGAGGTACCAGCTCGGGCCGGTGTCGAAACGGAAACCGTCGATGGTCTCGCTGCCGGCGCGCCCGCCGTGGGTGGGCAGCTTTTCCACCACGGTGGTGTCGATGCCCTCGCGGGCCAACAGCGCCGCGGTGGCCATGCCTGCCACGCCGGCGCCGATCACGATGGCTGACTTCGGTTGCTGTTTCATTGCTTCCTTGCGTTTGCGAGCGCTTTTGCCGTGAGCGCGAACTTAATGTGGTTGGGCACGCTGACCCTGGTGGTTTGCAGCTCGGCCGCCGGGGTGGCGGCGATGCGGGCGTTGAGCTCCCGGAACAGCGCCTCCGCGGCGGCCACTCCCCCGCGCGCCGCGGGCGGCAGCAGCGGGATGGATTTGTGGGCGCGGTCCAGCTCGTCGGTGATTTGGCTGGTGAGGGTGGACTTTAGAGCGTCGTCAAGCGGGGCGTCGAAGTACGCCCGGCCGAGTGCGCGGCTATCCTCGCCCAGGTCGCGCAGGAAGTTGACCTTCTGAAACGCGCTGCCGAGCGCGCGGGCGCCCTCCTCCAGCTCGCGGCGGTACGGGGTATCGCGGCCGCGCATGAAAATGTCCAGGCACATCAGGCCGATCACCTCAGCAGAGCCATATATATAGGTATCCAGCTCTTTTTGCGTGAATGTGGTCTGGGTCAGGTCCGCGCGCATGGAGGCGAAAAAGGCCTTCACGTGGTCCGGGTTGAGGCGGCACTCACGGAACGTGCGCGCCCACGCGTGCAGCACCGGATCCGTGTGGAAACGGTGGGCCGGCGCGTGCAGAACCTGCTCCTCGTATAGGTCAAGGGCGGTTTCCGGGCACTCGTTGGCCTGGGTTGTGGTGCCGTCCACGATCTCGTCCGCGATGCGCACCATGGCGTACAAGTTCCGGATGTGCGTGCGCTCCGGCCTCGGCAACGTGCGCACGGCCAGGGAAAAACTCGTGGAATACTGCGCAATCACCTGCGCCGCCGCCTTGTCCGCCATGGCGTCGAAGCGGGAGAGGTAGGTGTTCACGCCTTGGCAGCTTACCGTGCGGGAACTGCACTACTCCTTGGACTTGTCGTACGAGGCGTTGGCGATGATCCCCTCTGCCTCATCCTGCGACAACCCCTCCCCGCGCAGGCTGACCATCTCCATGGTGGAGACGTTGCCGGTCTCCGAATTCTCCGCGGAGAGGAACAGCCCGTCCCAGTAGTCGCCGTCGTCGTCCACGGCCTCGAAGTAGCTCACGATCGCCTTATCCGCGCCGTCCACCTCGGCGTCGTCCGTGCCCCTCGGTTCGATCTGAGTGTCACCCGCAAAAATGTTGCCGTACAGCGCAATCGAATTGGTCGCGTCCGCCTCCGGCGCCACACCCGTGTCCTTGGACAGGCGGATCTGCACCGTCATCGCGTCCTCGCTGTCGCGCGCGCCCACCACCCACGGGTCCTTGATGGAATCCGGGTCGCTGGAGCTATCAAACTCCGACCAGCCCTCCGGCACCCGAACCGTCAGCGGGCCGGAGCTGACCTCCAGCACGCCGGGGTCTTGCGCTTCTTGCGTTTCCCCTGCCCCACACGCCGCCGCACCCAACGACAGCGTTGCGGCGGCAACGGCGGAGAGAATCTTTCGCTTCACGGCGGGCCTCCCATGGTGGTTTTGCCCGCGATAGTACTTAAGGGGCTGCTTCCCCGCCGGGATTCTCACTTTCACACTTTGGCTACCTGCGGATTCGTAGTTTGATTCGCAGTGTGAGAGTTGAAAGTGTGAAAGTTCTACCACAGAGCAACCGTCGCAAAGCAAAAAGCTCCCTCCGCAACCGGAGGGAGCAATCTGTGGAGCATAGGAGAATCGAACTCCTGACATCCTGCTTGCAAAGCAGGTGCTCTACCAACTGAGCTAATGCCCCGCGTACCCAAGGGTACCGTGGGCCTAGCAAGAATCGAACTTGCGACCTCATCGTTATCAGCGATGCGCTCTAACCGACTGAGCTATAGGCCCTGGGAACGAATAGGAATATTACAGAGCACCCACAACAGCTCCAAATCGCCAGCGTAAGGCACATAAATGGGCAATTGCTTATCGACGTTTCACGCGCAGGCAGGCGAACCCAACCGGCGTTTTGCAAAAGTCGGCGGCGGGGGAATGTGACCTGGGATTTTGCGGCCTCGAACGCGCCGACACGCCGACTTTTGCAAAAGCTGGGCGCGGACCAATAGTTGGGGTCACCGGGATTGTCCGCAATGCGGAGTCCCGCGGCCTGGGAGACCCCTACTTGGCCCGGTTGGACATGGTGAAGCTGACGCCGCCAACCAGGTCCGCGATGGCGTTGTACATGACCACCGTCAGCGGGGCCATGATCACCTGGAACAAAAAGCCCGCCAGGCCGAACAGGCCCGCTGCGGACATGGCCAGTTTCATGTCCACCACCTGGTCGCCGCCGACGCCGCCGATCAGCGAGTTGATGGACTCGATGACCCCGGCGCGCTCCAGCCCGAAATAGACCAGCAGGCAGGCCGCCATCCAAGCGATGAAGCCCAGAAAGGCCAACAGCGTTGCCACTTTGAAGGTGGAGCCGGCGCCGATGTTGCGCACGGTCACTTTGCGGACGGCCACGGGCTACTCCTTGTCCTCGCCTGCGTCGGCGGAGCTGTCGTCGCTAAGCGCTTGCTCAATGGTCTTCTGGCCGGTGGCGACTGCGGTGGCTTCCTCCTCGCCTTCGTCCTCGACGTTGCGGTCGATGGCGAGCAGCTCGACGCCGTCGGCGAGGTCCACCAGCCGCACGCCCATAGTCGCGCGGGACGACGGGCGGATCTGGTCGACCTCGGTGCGGATCACGCCGCCGGCGGAGGTGATGGCGAAGATCTGGTCGTCCTCGGCGACCGAAAGTGCGCCGATGAGCTTGCCGCGCTTCGGGCTGTACTTGAAGGTCATCACACCCATGCCGCCGCGGCCCTGCGCGTTGTACTCCTCGATGGCAGTGCGCTTGCCGTAGCCGCCGGAGGTGGCCACCAGCAGGTACTCGCCGTCCTTGGCCACAGTCATGGCCAGAAGCTGGTCGTCGCCCTTGAAGCGCATGCCCTTCACACCGGCGGTGGCGCGGCCCATCGGGCGCAGCTGCTCGTCGTCGGCGGAGAAGCGGATGGACTGGCCCTGCTCGGACACCAGCAGCAGGTCGTCGTCCTCGCCGACCAGGGAGGCGCCGATGAGCGCGTCGCCCTCGTTGAGGTTGATGGCGATCAGGCCGGCGGAACGGGCGGACTCGTAATCGGTCAGGCGGGACTTCTTCACGCGGCCGTCGCGGGTGGCCAGGACCAGGTACGGGGCGTCCTCGTAGGTCTGGATCTGGATGATCTGGGCGATCTTCTCCTCCGGCTGGAACTCCAGCAGGTTGGCCACGTGCTGGCCGCGGGCGGTGCGGCCCGCCTCAGGCAGCTCGTAGGCCTTCAGCCGGTAGACGCGGCCGAAGTTGGTGAAGAACAGGATCCAGTCGTGGGTGGAGCAGATGAAGAAGTTCTTCACCACGTCGTCCTGCTTCAGCTCGGCGCCGCGCACGCCCTTGCCGCCGCGCTTCTGGCTCTTGTAGGCGTCCACCTTGGTGCGCTTGGCGTAGCCGGTGGAGGTGATGGTGACCACCACGTTTTCGCGGGCGATGAGGTCTTCTTCGGTGACGTCGCCGGTTGCGGCGACGATTTGGGTGCGGCGCTCGTCGCCATACTTATCGACGATCTCCTTGAGCTCGTCGCCGACAATCTCGCGCTGACGCTCCGGCTTGGCCAGGATGTCCTTGTAGTCCGCGATCTGCTTCTCGATAGCGGCCAGGTCGTCGATGATCTTCTGGCGCTCCAGGGCCGCCAGGCGGCGCAGCTGCATGGCCAGGATCTCGTTGGCCTGGATCTCGTCGACGTCGAGCAGGTTGATCAGGCCCTGGCGGGCGTCGTCCACGGTCGGCGAGCGGCGGATCAGGGCGATGACCTCGTCCAGCATGTCCAGCGCCTTAACCAGGCCGCGGAGGATGTGGGCGCGCTTTTCGGCCTCGTCCAGGCGGTACTGGGTGCGGCGGACGATGACTTCGATCTGGTGCTTGACGTAGAAGCGCAGCATCTGGTCCAGGCGCAGGGTGCGCGGGACGCCGTCGACAATGCTGAGCATGTTGGCGGAGAAGTTCGTCTCCAGCGCCGAGTGCTTGTACAGGTTGTTCAGCACCACGCGCGGCACCGCGTCGCGCTTGAGCGTGACCACGATGCGCATGCCCACGCGGTCGGAGGACTCGTCCTCAATCTTGGAGATGCCCACCATCTTGCCGGCGGTGACCTGCTCGGCGATGTTGTGGATGAAGTTGTCCGGGTTGACCTGGTACGGCAGCTCGGTGATCGTGATGACCTGGCGGTTGCCAATCTCCTCGATCTCGGTGACGCCGCGCATGCGGATGGAGCCGCGGCCGGTGGTGTAGGCGTCCTTGATGCCCTGGTCGCCCACGATCAGGCCTGCCGTGGGGAAGTCCGGGCCCTTCACGCGCTCCATCACGGCGTCGAGGGTGTCCTTCTCCTCGGCGTCGTGGTTGTCCAGGATCCAGTAGATCGCCTCCGCCAGCTCGTTGAGGTTGTGCGGCGGGATGTTGGTGGCCATGCCGACGGCGATGCCGTTGGAGCCGTTCATCAACAGGTTCGGCACGCGCGACGGCAGGACGGTCGGTTCCTGGGTCTTGGAGTCGAAGTTCGGCGCGAAGTCCACGGAGTTTTCGCGGATGTCGCGGACCATCTCCATGGCGATCGGGGTGAGCTTGCACTCCGTGTAACGCATGGCGGCCGGGCCGTCGTTGCCCGGCGAGCCGAAGTTGCCTTGTCCGTCCACAAGCGGGTAGCGCATCGCCCACGGCTGCGCCATGCGCACCAGGGTGTCGTAGATGGCGCTGTCGCCGTGCGGGTGGTAGTTACTCATGGTCTCGCCGACGGCCTTCACGCTCTTGACGTAGGAGCGTTCCGGGCGGAAGCCGGCGTCGTACATCGCGTAGATCACGCGGCGGTGCACGGGCTTCATGCCGTCGCGCACCTCGGGGAGCGCGCGGCCCACGATCACGCTCATGGCGTAATCGATGTAGCTGGTCTGCATCTCCTCGTTGATGTCGATTGGTTGAATGCGGTCCAAGCCGCCAGTGGTGTCATCAGCCATGTGTTTGAGTCTAGCGGGCTTCTCACGCCGCGACGGAGCAGCGACGTGGTATCAAAGTGGTATGGCTATGACGCTCCGATTGACCGCAGACGAGGACAAGGCGCTGGTTCTCTTGGCGTCCGCATGGGGGTGCTCGAAGCAGGAGGCCGCCCGCCGTGCGGTGGTCACCGCAGCATCGCGATTGCTTGACGACGCCCACGTCACCGACCTCGCCCGCACCCTCATCCCCACCTACGCCGGGATGGAATCGCGGATCCGTCAGGCCCGTTCATGAGGGGTTTTTCCGCCGAGCAGCTCCTGGCCGTCGCCGACGAGTACTGCGCCTTTCACGGCTGCCAGGTCCGCTCGTTTGCCGCCCTGGCGGCCAGCGCCGCCGTACCCAGCGCCCGGCTCCACGGCGTGCCCGTGTTCGACACCGTGGAGGCGGCCGCCGCGGCGCTGGCCGAGACCATCCGGGCGCTGCAACCCCTGTCTGGGTTCAACGCTGGGTTCAACGCTGGGTTCGCAGACGTCGCTGCCGAGGTGTACCGGCGCTGGGTCGAGTGAGGTTTTGCAAAAGTCGGCCGATCGGGGTGCGCCGATGTCGATACCTGCAGGTCGCGCCCAGGCGCCTCGCCGAGTTTTGCAAATTCAGATGAAGCCATCTTTCCGGAGGAGCGCTTCTGTCACCGCGGGGATTGAACGCAGCGTGCCGGTGGCGAATCGCAACGGGCGGATCTGCAACAACTGGAGTTCGATGTTGATCTCGGCGTCCTTGACCCGCTGCTGCTTTGTCCAGTGGTGGATGCCGTCGTACATGAAGCCGTACCGGGGCTCCACCAGCGCAGCATCCAGGGTGGTGACCAGCCTGTTTCGTTTCCGCACTGGCAACTGCTCCCGGTAGGTGAAGCCGTGTTTGCCGGCGAATCTTGCCAGAATCAGCCGCATTTCGGTTTCTTTTGGCGAGTCCGCCAAGGCGCTTGAGGAGCTGATGACGGAGGCTAACCATCGGTCGTCGATAAGCTTGTGCCCTGCAAGAACCAGAGACTCTGGGGTGACGCCAAGAAACCGACGGACGGCGTCCACGAGCTGCACGGCCCTGACGAAGACAGGATCGTCCTCGACCGTCTCAACCTCCCACCCCGCCTCTCCGCGGCGGAGCGCCTTCAACGCCTGGATCGTCGCCAGCGGGGGTGTCGCCAGCTGCACAACCTCGCCGTTGAAAAACACGCGCCAGACGTCCTGGGGTTTGGGGCTGCCGCGAACCATCCCCGGCCTTGTGCTGGTGGCCAGGACTTTCCGGCCGATTTTGGGGTTGATGAGGACGGTGTCGCACATGTCTACCAGCGCGGGAAGGCCGAACAACGCCAGCGCCCCGAAACCGGACAGGGTTGTCCCCGGGTGAGAGAGCGCGTGTGCGGCGGCGCGGCAACTCGCGGGGACGCGGTAGACCACGCGCCTGGGATGAGAGGTTGCCGCCGCCGTAGCAATGGGGCCCGGGATGAGCATGTCTGTGGGCACGGAAAAGTACTGGTTAACCGGGTGCACCGGCAATCCGGGCAGGGGATCCCGCATGATCGCGTGCCCAACAGTGATGTTCATACCGTTGTAAAGGCCCATACCTTTTGGACGGTGAAAATGGTGGTTTGGATCCCTGGACGGGCAAAAATTTCGGGAGCTTTGCAAAAGTCGGCGAAAGCCCTTCCCCCGACCTGGGATTATCTACCTGAACACCCGGCGGACGGACGAGTTTTACAAAATCCGTCCAGTACAAGGCCCGCAGAATCCCCCACCGCCTAACATGTTCCCCATGAAGAAAACCGTTGCGGCGCTGGCGGCCGCCGCCCTGCTCGCCGCCCCCTCCCCCGCCTTTGCGCAGGACACGGCCATTTCGCAGCTGTCCTCGACGAGCTCGAAGGGATCCTCCAAGCCGAATTACCGCCCGGACTACGACAAGGACGTGAACCCGCCCGAAAAGCGCGCGCTGGAGGGATCCTACACCGGCTCGGCGCCAATCTCCCTGGCTATCGCGTTTGCCGCGACGGCTGTGACGGTGCAGCTCATCGTGGATTTCGTGCCGCAGGCGCGCGAGGCGGTGGACAACCTGGCGGAGCAGTTTAATCTGACGCACGTGCCGGGCTCGTCGGAAGGCAACCGCCTGATTCCGGCGAAGGAGATCACGGCGTTCGTGCAGTCCTACGCGGACCAGTACCTGCCGCAGCTGCCCCAGCGTTAGCTCCGCCACACGGCCTGTGTTACGGTTGTGCCCGTTGTGGTTGCAGTGAACCCACGAGAGCCATGTGACTGACGTGGCAAAAGAGGTGCTGCGGTGGAAGAGCTGCAACCGAAAACGGCCGGTCCTGCACCGGCCGTTTTTCCCGTTAAACTGGCCTGCATGACTGATCTTTCCCAGCTGCTTGACGCAGCCAAGCGCCCCCAGGTCGTCCAGGAGATCACCTCCCTGGTGGACGACACCATCGCCCGCCAGTCTGGCCTCACCGGCATGGCCCTGAAATCTGCCGTCGCGGCAGGTAAGAAGGCCGACGCGGACGCTATTTCCAAGGGCGTGAACAAGTTCCTGCCGCAGATCGTGGACGAGCTGAACCCGCACTGGTCCGATTACAAGAACAGCGGCGAGCAGGACTTCGGCCGGTTCTTGGCGGGCCGTGAGGATGACGTCGTCAAGGCAATGCTCGATGCTGGCGACAAGCAGGCGGATTCCATGCCCGGCGCCATCAAGAAGGTGTACTCCACCCTGCGCGGCAAGGCCGCGAAGATCGTGGGCCCGTCGTTGCCGCAGCTCGGCGAGATCGTGGAGCGTTTTGCCTAACGACGTCTAAAGCCACCAACGCCCCAGCGAAACCATTCGCCGGGGCGTTGTTGTGTTTGGCGCTTACACGTCCAGGAAGCGCACGTCCTTCGCCTTGCGGGTGATGAAGCTGCGGCGTGCCGCGACGTCGTCGCCCATGAGGATGGAGAACAGCTCGTCGGCGCGCTGTGCGTCCTCGAGCTCCACTCGGCGCAGGATGCGGGTCTCCGGGTCCAGGGTGGTCTCCCACAGCTCCTTGGCGTTCATCTCGCCCAGGCCCTTGTAGCGCTGGATGCCGTCGTCGGTGTTGATCTTGCGGCCGGCCTCCAGGCCCTCCGCCAGCAGCTCATCGCGCTCGCGGTCGGAAAACGCGTAGCCCGGCTCGCCCTTGCCCCACTTCAGCTTGTACAGCGGCGGGTTGGCCAGGAAGACGTGGCCGTTTTCCACCAGTTCCGGCATGAAGCGGAACAGCAGGGTCAAAAGCAGGGTGGCGATGTGCTGGCCGTCCACGTCGGCGTCGGCCATGAGCACGATCTTGTGGTAGCGCAGCTTGGCGATGTCGAACTCGTCGTTGATGCCCGTGCCCAGTGCGGTGATGATGGCCTGGACCTCGGCGTTCTTGAGCACGCGGTCCATGCGGGCCTTCTCCACGTTCAGAATCTTGCCGCGCAGCGGCAGGATGGCCTGGTACATGGAGTCGCGGCCGCCCTTGGCGGAGCCACCTGCAGAGTCGCCCTCCACGATGAACAGTTCGGACTTGGACGGGTCCTTGGAGCGGCAGTCCGCGAGCTTGCCGGGCAGGCCGCCCAGGTCGGTGGCGGACTTGCGGCGCACCAGGTCGCGGGCCTTGCGGGCCGCCTGGCGCGCCTGCGAGGACGCCACGGCCTTGTTCACGATGGCCTTGGCCTCCGCCGGGTTGGCGTCGAACCAGTCGGAGATGTTCTCGTTCACCGCGCGCTGGACAAAGCCCTTGACCTCGGTGTTGCCCAGCTTGGTCTTGGTCTGGCCCTCGAACTGCGGGTCAGCCACGCGCACGGAGACCACGGCGGCGAGGCCCTCGCGGCAGTCGTCGCCAGTAAGATTTGGCTCCTTGTCCTTGAGCAGCTTGTGGTCGCGCGCGTAGCGGTTCATCAAGCTGGTCAGCGCGGCGCGGAAGCCCTCCTCGTGGGTGCCGCCCTCGTGGGTGTTAATCGTGTTGGCGAAGGTGTGGACGGACTCCTTGAAGGAGCCGTTCCACTGCATCGCCACCTCGGCCTCCAGGCCGTCGCCCTTCTGGTCGAAGCCGATGATGGTCGGGTGGATGGCCGTCTTGGACTTGTTCAGGTGCTTGACGTAGTCGACCAGGCCGTCCGGGTAGTAGAAGGTGACCTTCTTCTCGCGCTTCTTCTTCACGTCCGGCGCGACCTCGTCGCCCGCCTCAACCGTGTCGCCGTCGCCGTCCTGGTCCACCTCGGTGGCGTCGACGGTCTCGGTGGTGTCGTCGAACGAGTCGCCGTCGATAGCCGCCGCAGTGTCGCCCTCCTCGGCGATGGCCTCGAGCTCAAGCTCCTCGTCGGTGACGCGCTGGTCCGTCAGCGTGATGGTCAGGCCCTTGTTCAGGAAGGCCATCTCCTGCAGGCGGCGCGAGATGGTGTCGTAGTTGAAATCGACGGTCTCGAAGATCTCCGCGTCCGGCCAGAACCGGATGGTGGTGCCGGTGCCGCGGGCGTTGCCGCCCTCCTCCAGCTCGTCCGGCACGGCCATGTTGAAGCGCTGGTACCAGTGCTTGCCGTCGCGCTTGATGTCCGCCTCAACGCGGGTGGACAGCGCGTTGACCACGGAAATGCCCACACCGTGCAGGCCGCCGGAGACCGCGTAGGACTCCGAGTCGAACTTGCCGCCGGCGTGCAGCTGTGTCATGACCACCTGCACCGTCGGGGCGCCGGACGGGTGCATCTCCACCGGGATGCCGCGGCCGTTGTCCACGACCTCGACGCCGCCGTCTTCAAGCAGGGTGACGTCGACGCGGTCGGCGTAGCCCGCCATCGCCTCATCGACCGAGTTGTCCACGACCTCCCACACCAGGTGGTGCAGGCCGCGCACACCGGTGGAACCGATGTACATGCCCGGGCGCTTGCGCACCGCCTCGAGGCCCTCGAGGATGGTGATCGATGACGCGTCGTAATGGGGTTGCTGCTCTGCCACTTTCGGGAAGCTCCTCCATGCGTGTAAGTGGGCCGAATGTGTAATTCAGGCCCGTTGAACCCGTCCCATATTACACGGTGAGGGGGCCATAACGGGGAGGTGTCCAACGCGCGAGAGGGCGTTTCACGCGCGTTTTTCGCCCACCCCTACCCGTACGTGTCGCGGGGCCCGCGGCCCTTCACGTGCAGGGGCCCGTACCGCCAACTCTTCGTTTTCGGCCCGTAGACGTGCAGCTTGGTCACCACGTCCGGCCCAACCTTGGCCGCGATGGCCGCGAGCACTTCGCGCTGCATGTACTTCATTTGCGTGGCCCAGGCGGTGGAATCGCAGCTGACGTGCACTTCGCCGCCCTTGATCATCTCCACGTGCGTGTGCTGGCCGATCTTCTCGCCCACCAGCTCGGTCCAGTTCCCCATGACCCAGCCGTGTGCCATCTTCTCGGTCCAGTCGCGTTTGCGGATTTCGGTGCCCAGCAGGTTGGAAAAGGAGGAGATTTTGTAGCTGCGCGGCAATGCGCGCCCGTCCAGGCCGGTGGGGATTCCCCGCACATTTGCTTTGCGACGTTCCTCCGGCACACCCGGACCAGTCTCCAGCCCTGGCACCGTGATGCTGGCCTTTGGTCCGTCGTGAAGCGATGGCCTGTTGCGCCTGGGGACGGTGCCGGTGCCCTGGCGGGACAGGTCCGGCAGGCGGCCGCCGCGCTTGCGCGCGGTGGCGCGGACGGTGTCGAAGCTGCGCTTAATCAGATCGCTCAATGGCGCTCACCCCGTCCTGCATGGTCACAGCGAAGCGTGCGGCGACGGCGTCGTCGAGGTTGCCGGGCAGGTCGTCGCCCACCGCCGCGGTGACCAAGACCTGCTCCGCGTCGGCGGCGACGTGAACGAGGCGCTCGCGGCGCTTAGCGTCGAGCTCGGCAAAGACGTCGTCGAGGATCAGCACCGGGTCGGTGCCCTCGCTGGCTAAAAGCTGGTATTCCGCCAAGTGAAGCGCCAGCGCGTAGGACCAGGTTTCGCCGTGGGAGGCGTAGCCCTTCGCGGGTTGGTCGCCGAGCATGAGCGCGAGGTCGTCGCGGTGAGGGCCGACCAGGGTGGCGCCGCGGTCGATCTCGTCTTTGCGGCGACGTCCCAGCTCGGCGAGCATCGCGGCCTCGAACACCGCCGGGTCTCTTGCCGGCCCGCCGTTGAGCTCGGTGACCGCCCGGTCAAGCGTGGAGCTGTACGCCACCGACGCGGGGCGCGACTCCGGGGCGACGGACTGGTAGGCCTCGGTGATCCGGTCGGCGAGGTCGTCGACGAGGCTGAGCCTTCCCGCCACCACCTGCGCGCCGAGCGCGGCGAGCTGGCCGTCCCACACGTCCAGCGTGCTCAGCGCGCTGGCGCCGTCTTCGTCCTGGTAGCCGCGGCGCAGCGCCATGTTCGAGCTTTTCAGCAGGGCGTTTCGCTGCCGCAGCACCTTGTCGTAGTCCGCGCGGGCGCCGCCGAGGCGGGGTGCTCTTAAGGCGGCGAGGTCGTCCAGGAACTTGCGGCGCTCCGCCGGCTCGCCCGTGATCAGGCGCAGATCCTCCGGGGAGAACATCACCACCCGCAGCACGCCCAACAGCTCGCGGGCGGATTTCAGCCGGGTGCGGTTGATCTGGGCCTGGTTCGCGCCGTGCGCCTTGATCAGCAGGTGCGTGGTCAGCGCGCGGCCGTCATTGACCGTGGTTGCGGACACGCGGGCATTCTCGGCGCCGGCGTGGATGAGCGGAGCATCCGTCGATACGCGGTGGCTCGACAGCTTCGACGAATAATGGACCGCCTCGACGATATTGGTCTTGCCGTGGCCGTTGCGGCCCGCGAAAACGGTCACGCCCGGCTCAAGCTTGAGATTCAGCTCGGGCCACGAGCGGAAATCACGCAGATCAAGCTCGCGGACGTGCATAGGCTAGCCCGGAAGGCGAACCGGCATGAGCAGGTAAGTGAAGTGCGTGTCCGGGGTCGGGAACGTGCCGTCCTCGCCGCGCTCCGGCAGCTGATCCGGCTGCGGAATCATAATCGCCGGGCGGGACGCCTCAGTGAACCCGAACACGACGCGGTCGGTGCCGATGACCGAAAGGCCGTCGCGAAGATAGCCCGCGTTGAACGCGATGAGCAGCTCATCCACGCCGGTAAACGCAGCCTGGAGCGTCTCCTGGGCGGCGCCCGAATCCGCGCCGGAGGAGAACAGCGTCAGCTCGCCTTCCTTGAAGTGCATGCGCAGTTGCGCGTTGCGGTCCGCGACCAGGCTCACGCGGCGGATGGACTCGAGCAGCGGCGCGACCTCCACCGATGCGATGGCCGTGTGCGTCTTCGGCAGCAGCGGCGCAACGTTGGGGAAATCCGCATCGAGCATGCGGGTGGTGGTTTCGCGGTTGCCGGTGTGCAGGCCAAACAGGCCGTCGCCGCCGATGTTGTCGGCGGCACCCGCGGCGAGCTCCACCGGGTCGTCGATGGAGGTGTCCAGCGTGCGCGCGTTGTCCAGCAGCGTCTTCGCCGGGACGAGCAGGTCGGCCTTCACGTCCGGGCTGGTCGGCTCCCAGGTCAGGTGGCGCTGGGCCAGGCGGAAACGGTCCGTGGCGGTGAGGGTGACATTTTCGCCGTCGATCTCCACGTGGATGCCGGTGAGCATCGGCAGCGTGTCGTCGCGGCCGGCGGCGGAGGCCACCTGGGTCACCGCGCCCGTGAGCGCCGCCGGGGAGATGCGGCCGGTGACCTCGGGCAGGTGCGGCAGCTGCGGGTAATCGTCCAACGCAATGAGCGGGAGCTCGAAGCGGGAGGAACGCGCCTTCAGCGTCATCACCTTGGTGTCGGTGGAGACCTCGATGGCGTCGTTCGGCATGGTGCCCACGATGTCCGCGAGCAGCTTGCCGGCAACCGCGACTCGGCCAGGCTCGTTCACCTCGGCGCCGATGCGCACACGGGTGGAGACCTCGTAGTCGAAGCCCGCGAACTCCAAGCCGTTGTCGTCGGCCGTAATCACAACCGCGCGCAGCACTGGCTGCGTCGACTTGGTGGGCAGGCTGCGCGCGACCCACGCCGCGGCGTCCGCGAGCTCATCCTTATGGACGCGAAACGACACATTGTTGTCCATGACTGCGCAGTCTCCTTTGGCATTTTTGGCATTTCGGGCAGAGCCAGATCGGACACCACTCTACATTTGTGATTCGCCTGCGCGCACTCTGCCTATCGACGTCCACCTCCCGGATCGCAGACGTCATTTCGGACCGCGGCGAGATTGCACACCCTCTCTTTCTCCAGATTGAATTACAAGAAGTAAAGAGGGGAACAACAGTAGGTGTTGGGGAATCTGTGGATTGGGCCGGTTCTGCGCCGGTCGCACGGCGTGTCGGGTGTGTGATTTGGGCTGTGGATAACTTGTGGATAAGTCGGGGCCTCTGTGGATAGTTTTTCGGGGTGGTTGAAATTACACAAACGGAACCGCGTTCTTCCACCGGTTATGCACACCCTGTCCCCAGGCTCAGCTTTTGTGATGGCGGTTACATTGTGATCTACTTGGCCAAACAACATTGGTGTAATTACACAGGTGTGGATAGGACTGTGGAGAGTGGTACGGAAGTGATTGTTGTTTCCTGACCACGCGCCAAAACCACAAACCCTGGGATCGCGCGATGTTTGAGCATTCCCAGGGTTTGCCGAAATGTGGGTCCCGGGACCGTGTTCCCCTCCCCTAGCGCCCCCAATCCACGGATCCAGCTAGTAGCACCTCGATTTTCGCCCCCAGGAGCCGAATAGCTGGGTCCTTGTAGCTGGAAACTCGCGCGGGGGTGGGCGAAACCGCCAAAACAGCCCGAGAACCCCCGAACCCCCGGCCCGCCTACCGCGAGCGGGTGCGGGCGCGGTTCTTGATCACCTGCGTGAGTTCCTGGATCTCGTCGTAGGTGCCGCGGTTTTCCGTCATTTCCTTGCGGATCTTGCGGTCCGCGTACATGACGGTGGTGTGGTCCTTGCCGCCGAACTCGTCGCCGATCTTGGGCAGGGACAGCTCGGTCAGCTCGCGGCACAGGTACATCGCGATCTGGCGCGCGTGGGCGACCTGCCTGGTCTTTCCGGCGCCGGTGAGCTGTTCCTGGGAGACCTGGAAGTACTCGGCGGCGGCGTCCTTGATGCCGTCGGCGGTGATGTTGACGTCGCCTTCGTCGGGCAGGATGTCGCGCAGTGCGACCTGGGCGACTTCCATGGTGATCGGTTCGTTGATCAGCGACGAGTACGCCGAGACACGGATCAGCGCGCCTTCGAGTTCGCGGATGGAGGACTCGAATTGGGAGGCAATGAGCTCGAGCACGGCGTGGTCGACTTGGGTGCCGTCGGCCGCCGCCTTCTTCATCAGGATGGCGATGCGGGTTTCCAGGTCTGGCGGCTGCACGTCGGTGATCAGGCCGCTGATGAAGCGTGTCCTCAGCCGGTCCTCGAGTGTGGTCAGCTCCTTCGGCGGCCGGTCGGAGGACAGGATGATCTGCTTGTTTGCCTGGTGCAGCGCGTTGAAGGTGTGGAAGAACTCTTCCTGGGTTCCTTCTTTGCCTTCGAGGAACTGGATGTCGTCGACCATCAGGATGTCCAGGTTGCGGTAGCGCCGCTTGAAGGATTCTTGGCGGTCGTCGCGCACGGAGTTGATGTAGTCGTTGGTGAATTCTTCGGAGGAGACGTATTTGATGCGCAGGCCTGGCTGAAGCACGCGCGCGTAGTTGCCGGCGGCGTGCAGGAGGTGGGTTTTGCCCAGGCCGGATCCGCCCCAGATGAACAGGGGGTTGTAGGCCTTGGCGGGATTTTCGGCGACGGCGACGGCGGCGCCGTTGGCGAAGCGGTTGGACGAGCCGATGACGAAGTTTTCGAAGGTGTACTTCGGGTTCAGGCTGGCTTCGCGGTCCGGGTCGTGCGCGGGTTTCTCGCGGGGGATGCGGCGGTCCACGGTGGGGTGCGCATTTGCTTCTCGACGCCGCCCCGCCACCTGTGCAGCATGCATCTGCGCCAATTCGTCCAGTCCCATGGGGATCTGCTCCCCCGGCGCCGGCGCTTCGGCGTGGGATTGGGTGGGCTGCCAGCTCGGCTCCGGCGACGGTGCCGGCGGCTGAACAGGCTGAACAGGCTGGGGCTGAGGTTCGGGCTCGGGCGCAGGTTCCGGCTCGGGTGCGGCCACGGACACGGCCAGGGCGTAGGGCTGGCCGGTGTGGGAGGACAGCAGTGCCGTGATGTGGGGAGCCAGGGACTCCTCAATGACATTTTTGGCGGCTTGGTGGGGTGCGGAGAGTAGGGCGTAGCCGTCGACAAGCACGACCGGCTTCATCAGCCGCAGGTAGGCGCGCTGCTGGGGGGTAAGCGTGGGTACGGACGAGGTGGCCTGCTCCGAGAGGCGCAGCAGCTCGTCGACGACGCCGCGCCACAGGTCCTCGAGGTGTTGGTCCGCCAACGTCGTCTCCAGTCTGTTCCTGTCTACACGTGCAATTCACAACTTCGCTCGCCCGCTCGGCGCGCTGCCACCTGCTGTTCCACAGAGTTATCCACAGGTGTGGATACTCTAGCAGTGGCGGTTGTCCACAAGGCTTGCACGCCCTGTGGATAACTTAGTGTGAAGTTGTGCAGGTCTGTGACCTGCCTAAACAAGGCGTTTTGGGTGAAAGTCTCAACCGGTACTTCACAGTTATCCACAGGCCTGTGCATCCTCAGGCTGTGCGATTGTGGTGATTGCTTCATTGTTACCCGCTCCGACCTTGGGCTGTCGAAACTTCGCCCGGGCCGGTTTTTGTGGATAACTTGACGCGTCGAACAGCTGTCCACATCCTGTCAGCGCCCTCGCAGGGTGCGGGGAGGATTTCCCGCCCCACCTGCGAAAAAACACACCGTTGTAATTACGGGGGTACCCGATTGCCCCTGGAGAAATTGCCGCGTGTTGATTTGGCCGGGGCGCACAAATTCGCGTAGTCTTAAGCCCGTCTTTACGTCGGTTGCACCGGCGTACATCTGAGAGCACCGCCCCCGCCGGGCACCGGGCCGCTTGATCAAGGCGAGCTGGCGAAGGCGCTGCACGCGAACTGCGCTCCACATCCGGAGCCGAACCGCAATCTCAACGCAACGTTTCACATTTGGAACGGCCACTTCCCCGGGAGGCTTAGACGAGCCGTCGGCTGTTCATGACCGCACAAGGAGTCCACCGTGTCTAAGCGGACTTTCCAGCCGAACAACCGTCGTCGCGCACGCAAGCACGGCTTCCGTGCCCGTATGCAGACCCGCGCCGGCCGCGCCATCGTTTCCGCGCGCCGCAAGAAGGGCCGCGCAAAGCTGACGGCATAGCTTAAAACCCGCGCGTGTTACCCCGCCCGCACAAACTTTCTTCCTCCGCAGACTTCAAAGCTGCGATGAGGAAGGGTGTGCGCGCGGGGTCTCGCACGTTAATGGTGCATGTGCACCAGCGAAAAGACTTAGTCATCCAGGGTGGGCCCCGCTTCGGGCTGGTGGTGTCCAAGCAGGTGGGCAACGCCGTGACGCGCCATGCCGTGTCGCGGAAGTTGCGGAGTGTGGTGCAGCGGGAGCTCGTCGATAAGCTTGGGCGCTCCTTCGATGTTGTGATCCGCGCCCTGCCGCCCGCCGCCGCTGCAACGAGCGACGAGCTCGCGCGCGATCTAGAAAAGGCCCTGGAAAAAGCGCTGCACAAAGCGCAAAAGAAGCGATAATGGCTTACTTCAACTTCGCCGGCGGTGAAATCCCCGCCGCGAAGGGGCCGGCCGCGAAAGCGCTGGTGGCGCTGATTCGCGGTTACCAAAAGTACATCTCACCCCTTAAGATGGGCGGGACGTGCCGTTTTATGCCAGTATGCAGTGCGTATGCGCTCGAAGCCGTGTCACGCCACGGAGCGGTGCGCGGCGGCGCAATGGCCGCGGCCAGGCTGTGCAAATGCGGGCCCTGGCACCCCGGCGGCTACGACCCAGTGCCGGGCAGCATTGAAATGAGTGAGGAGTAACACCGAAACGTGCTGAATTTCATCTATTGGCCGATTTCCTGGGTGCTGAGGTTCTGGCACGAGGTTCTCGGCTTTGTCATCCCCAAGGATTCGGGCATCTCCTGGATTCTGGCCATCGTTTTGCTCACCTGCACGGTGCGCCTGCTGCTGCTGAAGCCGATGGTCAACCAGATGCGCTCCATGCGCAAGATGCAGGAGATGCAGCCGCGGATGCAGGAAATCCGCGAGAAGTACAAGGGCGACCAGCAGAAGATCGCCGAAGAGACGCAGAAGCTCTACCGCGAAAACGGCACCAACCCGCTGTCGTCCTGCATCGTGCCGATCGTGCAGCTGCCCATCTTCATCGGCCTGCTGCACGTGCTGCGCTCCTTCAACCGCACCAGTGAGCTGGGCATGTCCGTGGAGGAGAACCGCTCCACCGCGAATTACGCCTTCCCGGCGGAAGACGTGCAGTCCTTCCTGGACGCAGACTTCTTCGGCGTGCCGCTGTCCGCGTACATGTCCATGCCGCAGGAGGCCTTCGCCGCGTTCGGCAACGTGGACCTGACCCGCGCGCAGATCATCGCCGTGTGCCTGCCGCTGGTTGTGCTGTGTGCGGCGTTTACCCACCTCAACGCCCGCATCATGGTCAAGCGCCAAGAGGCCCGCAAGGCCGCCGGCAAGGGCCCGAAGCCGCAGGGCGAGATGGCCGAGATGATGCAGAACCAAATGGGTCTGATGAACAAGATGATGATGTGGTTCTTCCCCGTCATGATTCTTGCCACCGGCGTGATCTGGCACATCGGCCTGCTGTTCTACATGCTCACAAACAACCTGTGGACGTTCTTCCAGACCATGTGGCTGAACAACAAGATGGACAAAGAAGAGGCCGCCGAGGAGGCGCGCAAGGTGGAGCTCAAGCGCACCACCGCCCCCGCCCCGGGCGCGCGCACCAAGGACCGCCGCACCAAGAAGCAGCGGAAGCAAGGTAAGTAGCAGTCGCTTATCGACGCATGTCCCGGCCCGTTTTCGGCCGGGACTTTTTCATGTCGGCGGGCCGACTACAGTGTTGTGCATGTCGGATACCTCCCCTGCAGCCGCAGCCCAAGTTTTTGGAGAACGCCTCGGATTGGCAGAGGCCTACCACCGCTCGCTGGCCACCACGGCCGCCGAGCGCGGCTTCATCGGGCCCAAAGAGGTGGACCGCCTGTGGGAGCGCCACATCCTCAACTGCGCCGTGATCGCGGAGGCGTTCGAGCCCGGGCTGAAGGTCGCGGACATCGGTTCCGGTGCGGGCCTTCCCGGTATCCCGCTGGCGATCGCGCGGCCGGACCTGTCCATCACGCTGATTGAGCCGCTGCTGAAGCGCTCCACCTACCTGGGCGAGGTTGTTTCCGAGCTGGGCCTGGACAACGTCACCGTGGTGCGCGGCCGTGCCGAGGAGCAGCCCAAGGCGGAGTTCGACGCCGTCACCTCCCGCGCCGTCGCCCCGCTGGGTAAGCTCGCCGGGTGGTCCATTCCGCTGCTGCAGGGCGGCGGGCACATGATTGCGATGAAGGGCGAATCCGTGGCTGAGGAACTCGAGCGCGACGCCAAGGCCATTACGAAGGCCGGCGGCGGCGAGGCGGAGATCTTCACCGTGGGCGAATCCGTGCTGGACCAGCCCACCACGTTGATCCGTATCCAGCGCAGAAAGAAGGGGGCGTAGATGGAAGACTACGACGAGACTCCTGTGATGGAGGCGGCGATGCGCGCGGCGCGGGTGACGTCGAGAAGCGAAGCGCTGCCGAAGCCGGACCAGCCGCGCGTGATCACCGTGGCCAACCAGAAGGGCGGCGTGGGCAAGACCACCACCAGCGTGAACCTGGCGGCCGGCCTGAGCAAGCAGGGCCTGAAGGTGCTGGTGATTGACCTGGATCCGCAGGGCAACGCCTCGACCGCGCTCGGTGCGGAGCACACCTCCGGCACCACGTCGAGCTACGAGCTGCTCATCGGCGAGGCCGAGGCCTCCGACGCCGTGCAGCCTCACCCGGAGAATCCGAACCTGTTCTGCATCCCCGCCACCATCGACCTGGCCGGCGCGGAGATCGAGCTGGTGTCAATGGTGCGGCGCGAGTACCGCCTGCACGACCAGATCCGCCGCGGATTCTTGGACGAGCACGGCTTCGACTACGTGTTCATCGACTGCCCGCCGTCGCTCGGCCTACTCACCATCAACGCGATGACCGCGGTGGACGAGGTGCTCATCCCCATCCAGTGCGAGTATTACGCGCTCGAGGGCGTGGGCCAGCTGTTGGGCAACATCGGTATGATCCGTGAGCACCTGAACAACAACCTGCACATCTCCGCGATCGTGCTGACCATGTACGACGCCCGCACCCGCCTCGCCGCCGACGTGGCTGACGAGGTGCGCGGCCAGTTCGGCCAAGTGGTGCTGAACAACGTCATCCCCCGCTCCGTGAAGGTCTCCGAGGCACCCGGCTACGGCCAAACCGTCATCGACTACGACCCCGGATCCCGCGGCGCGCTGGCCTACTTCGACGCGGCGAAGGAGCTGGCCACCCGCGGCGACTACCAGCCGCACCCCACCACCGGCCCGATCGGCGTGAGCCCCGAGGTCTACAACCAGCTCGAGGAGGAGTAATCAATGGCAGAACGCAAGGGCGGCCTCGGCCGCGGACTGGCGGCGCTCATCCCGTCGGCGCCGTCGGACATCGACAAAAACGGCAAAACCCCGGGCATCGGCGGCAGCGCCTCGGACGTGATTTTCGGGAAGCAAGCACCCAAGCCTGACGACGCACCAAAGGGTGCCCCCAAAAAAGTCCAGGGTGCCCCGACAGTGTCCGCCAAGCGCGACAAGGTGATCCAGCCCGTGCCGGTGGGCGCGCGCTACCAGGAGATCCCGGTCGGCCAGATCATCCCCAACCCGAAGCAGCCGCGCCAGGTCTTCGACGAGGACGAGCTGGCCGAGCTGGTCCACTCCATCCGCGAGTTCGGCCTGCTCCAGCCCATCGTCGTGCGCGACACGCCTGAGGGCTTCGAGCTGATCATGGGCGAGCGCCGCTGGCGTGCCTCCTCCAAGGCCGGCCTGAAGCAGATCCCGGCGATCGTGCGCGAAACCTCCGACGAGGACATGCTGCGCGACGCGCTGTTGGAGAACATCCACCGCGTCCAGCTCAACCCGCTCGAAGAGGCGGCCGCCTACCAGCAGCTCCTCGACGAGTTCGGCGTGACCCAGGAGCAGCTCGCCGACCGCCTGGGCCGTTCGCGTCCCGTGATCACCAACGCGATCCGCCTGCTCAACCTGCCCGTGGGCGTGCAGCGGCGCGTCGCCGCCGGCGTGCTTTCCGCAGGTCACGCCCGTGCGCTGTTGGGCGTCAAGCTGGGCAACGACACCGCCGACGCCCAAGCCAAACTCGCCGACCGCATCATCGCCGAGGGCCTTTCCGTCCGCGCGACGGAAGAGGCCGTGTCCTTGATCAATTCAAACGGCAAGGTGCCGGACAAGCCGAAGCGCCAGCCCGCTCCGCAGCCGGAGTACCTCACCCGCGCCGCTGATTCGCTCGCCGATATTTGGGACACCAAGGTGTCGGTGACCATGGGCAAGCGCAAGGGCAAGATCGTGGTCGAGTTCGGCGACAAGGACGACTTTGAGCGCATCATGGGGCTCATCCAGGGCACCGACTAGGCGTGCTTTTCCTCCCGCAGCAGCTCTTTGAAGGAGTAGGTGCCGGTGGGCCGGTTGTCGTGGTCGAGTAGATAGAGGCGCTTCACCGCCACCACGACGGCTTCGGCGATGGCGTCGCGCTCGTTGGGGTCGGTGAGGACGGCCAGGTCGCCCGGGTTGGTCAGGTAGCCGGCCACCAGCTCCACCGACGGCATCCGGGTCATGCGCAGCATCTCCCAGGTGCGGGCGTGGTTGCGGCAGTTCTGCAGCTGGGTGCGGGCGGCGACCTCTCGCTGGATGTAGCCGGACAGCGTCTCCCCGGTCAGCGACGAGCTGCCCTTCTCAGAGCCGAAGTAGAAGGTGGCCACGCCGTTGGCCTTCTCGTTCGGGTAGGAATCCAGGCGCAGGGAGATGAGCAGGTCCGCCTTGAACCCGTTGGCCAGGTCGGCGCGCTGCTGGTTGGAGGGGTTGTCGCCGCGCGGGCGAGACAGGATGGTTTCCATGCCGGCGGCGACCATGCGGCCCTCAATACGCTGGGCCAAATCCCACAGGATCTCTTCCTCGGTGATGGGGCCATACGGGCCGTCCACGACCAGGCCGCGGTCGGTGCCACCCAAGTCCGGGTCGATGACCACGCGCTTGCCAGTCAGGTTGGGGCCGGCCTGGCGCACGGTTTCGCGCTCGCGAATGGCCTGCGCGGAGCCGCCGGTGATGCGCCGGCCTAGCAGCGACAGGGCGTGCAGCGTGTCGGGGCCGCACACGCCGTCGTCCTCCAGACCGGAGTTGAGCTGGTAGTTCATCAGCGACTCGTAGGTGCGCGGCCCGAACCGGCCGTCCACACGGTGCGGGTAGAACCCCAGCTCGTGCAGCTGGGACTGCAGCTGCCGGACGTCGTCGCCGACCATCTCTTGGCCGGGCTGGTAGCTCAGCACGCGTGCGCCGAGGGTGTAGGACGCCTCGCGCAGTTCACGCAGCGTCGCCGAATCGATGGTCCCGGTGGGCACGATGCCGCGGGATTGTTGGAAGGCTTTGACGGCTTCGCACAGGATGTCGTCGTAAAGCATCTCGCCCTCGGTGAATCGGCGGGTGGAGTCGATCTCGCCCTCGTAGCCGTCTATCAGGCCCAGGCGGGCTAAGGACATCCGGACCTCGGCGACCCGTGTGCTGGAGTCGCCAACGCGCAAAATGTCTTGCATGCGGGCCTTTCTATTCGGATGGACAGGGAGTTCAGTCTACGCGCCGCTAGAGCTGCGCCTGAATCTTGGAGACGATCTCGGACTTCGGGCGCAGGCCGACGAACTCGTCGACCTTCTTGCCGCCCTTGAACAGCAGGACGGTGGGGATGGACATGACCTGGAACATGGCGCCGAGCGCGCGCTCGTTGTCCACGTTGACCTTGGCTACCTTGACTTGGCCGTCCATCTCGTCGGCGATCTCGTCGAGCAGCGGGGAGAGCTTGCGGCAGGGGCCGCACCACTCCGCCCAGAAGTCCACGAGCACCGGGGTGTCCGACTCGATGACCTCGTTTTTAAAGGTTGCTTGGGTCACATCAACTGGTGCGTTCATGCCGACAGTCTACAGCGCCGCCAGGTAGTGCTGTGCGTCCAGCGCGGCGCGGCAGCCGGCGCCCGCGGCGGTGATGGCTTGGCGGTAGGTTTTGTCCACCAGGTCGCCGCACGCGAACACGCCTTCAACGCTCGTGCTTGTCGACGGCTCCGCCACCTCAACGTAACCCCCCTCGTCCACGGCCACCTGGCCCTCCAGGAAGCCGGAGCGCGGGTCGTGGCCGATGGCGACGAACAGCGCGGTGGCGTCCAGCACGCTCTCCTCGCCGGTGACGACGTTGCGGATGTTCAGCCCGCCGACCTTGCCGTCTGCCTCCACCACGGAGTCCACGACGGTGTCGGTGAGGAACTCGATCTTCTCGTTCTCCCGGGCGCGCTCGAGCATGATCTTGGAGGCGCGGAAGTTCTCCGAGCGGTGGATGAGGGTGACCTTGGAGCCGAACTTAGTCAGGAAGGTGGCCTCCTCCATGGCGGAGTCGCCGCCGCCGACGACGGCGATGTGCTGGTCCTTGAAGAAGAAGCCATCGCAGGTCGCGCAGGTGGACACCCCGCGGCCGGTCAGCTCCGCCTCGCCCGGGATGCCCAGGTGGCGCGGTGCGGCGCCGGTGGCGAGGATGACGGCGCGGGCCTGGAAGACCTCGTCGTCCACGACGACCTTCTTGATGTCGCCGGAAAAGTCCACGGAATCCACCAGCTCCTGGCGTAGGTCCGCGCCGAACTTCTCGGCCTGGGCGCGCATGTTCGCCATGAGGTCCGGGCCCATGATGCCGTCTTCGAAGCCGGGGAAGTTTTCCACCTCGGTGGTGTTCATCAGCTCGCCGCCGTACTCGTAGCCCTCGAACACGAGCGGTTTCAGCTCGGCGCGGGCGGCGTAGAGGGCGGCGGTGTAGCCGGAGGGCCCGGAGCCGACGATGATCAGGTCGTGCACCTCGTCGGTGCTGGTGGTGGCGGCTGCGGCCGCGGGTGCCGCATCAGTTTGCGGGGTGACAAAGTTGAAGCCGGGGGAAGTCATGGTTGCAGATCTTAGCGCGCCGGCGCCGCCTCCCCTATCGCCGCGGCGACGGCCTCGCGCGCCCGGTAGCGGCGCGACTTCACGGTGCCCGGTTGCACCCCGAGTTCGGCCGCGGCGTCGCCGACGCTCATGCCCGCGACGTCGATGAGCCAGAGGGCTTTGCGCTGCGCCTGCGGCAGCACCGCCAGTGCCTGGCGCATGGCCATGGTGCGCTCCATGTTCTCCATCGGGTTGTAGGCGAGGTACTTGTTCGCGTCGATGTCCACGGTGTCGTTGTCGTCCAAGCTGTACTGCGCGCCGGCGCGGCCGTCCTTGCGCTGGTGGTCTATCGCCGCGTTGATGGTCATGCGGTGCAGCCACGTGGACAGCTTCGCTTCCCCGCGGTAGGTGTGCATGCTGCGCGCCGCTTTGAACAGGGCGTCTTGGACGATGTCCTGGGCGTCTTGCTCGTTGCGCGCGAAGTTGCGGGCCGCGAAGTACATGCGCTTGCGGTGGCGCCGCACAATGAGTGTGAAGGCCTGCCGGTCCCCTCCCAGGTAGTTCGCCACCAGCTGCCTGTCGTTGATGTAGTCCATTGTCCCCCCAAAAATTCGGTTGTCCCCACTATGCCCCGGCCCAGGGGCCCTGCCCAGGGCCGGGTGCGCATTTCAGTGGACAACCACGTGGCCCACCAGCGAGACGTTCTTCACATCCGTCTCACCGTCGACCTTCAGCACCACACGCAACAGCGGTTCGTTGGTCTCCACGTCGGCGCTGATCTGGCCGCCCCGCAGCTTGCCCTCTGCGATGACGGGCGGGTGCGCGGTCTCCTGCTCTGCTGGCACGCCGTAGAGGGTGTAGTTGGCGGAACCGGCGGCGTCGATAAGCACTTGCTCAAGCGTGAACGCCGAGCCGTCCTCGGGGGTGAACTGCACGGAGCTGTCGTCCAGGACCTCCATGGTCAGCGGGCCGATCACCACCGGCATGTCCGCGTCGCGAGTGGTGGTCGTGGGCGCGGCCGACGGGCGGTCCACCACGTTCTCACCGGAGACGAAGTCCACCAGGTAGGTGGTGAGCACGCCCACCAGCGCCGCCGCGATCACGGCGGCGAAGGTGAGCAGGCCGATGGTCACCGGGCCCATGGTGCGTCCGCCGAAGCCGCCGCGCAGCTCGTCGGGGTCCTCCACGTGCTCGACAACCGGCTCGACCGGCTCGTAGATCTCCACCACCGGGATCTCGTCCGTCGGCGCGTCCTCGTTGGGCACCGGCAGGTTCGCCGCCTCAAACAGGGCGCGCTCGATGTCGCGGAAGGCGGCCTGGTCCACCGCGTCCGCGTCCACGAGCGCGCGGGTGCGGGCGGTGACGTCGTCCAGGTCGTCGGAGCTGACGTTGCTGGTCAAAAGCGTCAGCGCGGAGGCGAAGGACTCCGCGTCCGTGGCCGGGGTGGCGTCCGGGAGCACCACCGGGAACGCCAGACGGACGTGCCCCTCGTGGTCGATGCGCAGTTGCTGGCGGTTGTCCAGCCCCAGCGGGACCTCCGCCTCGTGCGCCGCCGCCATCGCGCCGGCCAGGGGTGCCAGCGCGTTGGCCACGGCCTCGGTGTGCAACGTCTGACCGGACTCCGCGACGGCCTTGACCGAAGAGCCCTCGACCCAGTCCGCCACCACCAGGGCGCCGGAGCGGTAGGACAGGATCTCAATGTTTTCCGCCACTGCCGGCAGCTCCAGCTTGGCCAGCTGGCGGGTGCGCCGCGCCACGCCGGCGGCCTTCAGCGCCGCCTCGCGCGGGGTGGCCGGGGCCATCGGCGCGGAGCCCGTGGTGTCCACGAACGTCAGCGCCACGTTGCGGCCGGTGGCCACCTCACGCGCCTGCCAGAAGCGTGCGCCGGTGCTGGCGCCGTGGTCGCGGATCAGGCGGAAGCGACCGTCGGACACGCCCGCGCCCGGCACCAGGCGCGGCCCGCGGACCACACCGGCAGACATCGGTGGCGGCACCGGGGAGGCGTTGAAGGTGTCGGCGGCGAGGAACTGGTTGGACACGTCCCGGGGGTCCACCTCGCCCACCTCGAGCGCACGGTCCTCGTCCGGGCGGATGAAGCGGCTTAAGCCCGGGATGCGTTGCAGGGCGCGGCCCAGGTTCTGCACCTCGGGCAGCTTGGAGCGGGACAGCACCAGGCCGGTGACCACCAAAAACAGCACGCCGAGCATGGCCACCTCGATCAGGTTGCCCAGGCTGGGGGCACCGATGAGGCGTCCGATGGCTTCTGGCAGGTGCAGGCCGGCGACGTCGCGAAGCAGCCAGCGCACACCGAAGATCACCGCAACACCTACAAGTGCCGCAGCCACTGCCCAGATGGAGGTGCGCAGCACGTCGCTGGAGCGCAGGGTGCCCAGCTTGCGGCGCAGAAGCAGCGCGCCGATGAGCGCGCCGGCGACGAAGCCGAAGCCGTTGGCGGCGCCGAGCAGCACCACCACGTGGCTGGGGTCCTGCGCGATGTACGGCGCGAGCGCGGACAGCAGGATCTTCGTGCCGGTGATGCCGGCGATGATGAACGTGGGCGTCCACGCTTCCTCGCGGGCGTAGAACACGCGCAGGTGCAGCATCACCAGCGCGTACGGGATCAGGGTGAACGAGGACGCGGAGATGGTCAGGCCCAGCAGGTGCGCGGCCTGGGGGCTGAACGAGCCGTAGGCGAACAGGGCGTGGGCGATGTCGGGGCCCAGCGCCGTCATGAAGATGATGATGGGGATCAGCGCGATGAACGTCAGCTTCGTGCCCATGGTCAGGTCCGCCACCACGGCAGCGTCGTCGCCGTCGGCGGCGTTGCGGGACATGCGCGGCATGATCGCGGTGAGCAGTGTGACGCCGATGATGCCGTACGGCATCTGCAGCAGCATCCAGTGCTGCTGGTAGATAAACTGCGCCGCCGCGTCCGCGTCGAACGCGATGCGGCTGGTGATGACGTAGCCGAACTGGCTGATCGCCACGTAGGTGATGATCGCCAGCGCCATGCCGCCGAACTGCTTGAGGCGCTCGTCGATGCCCCACAGCGGCCGCAGGTCGATGCCGAGCTTGCGCAGCGCGGGCAGCATGATCAGGCACTGCACCACCACACCCGCCGTGGTGCCAAGGCCCAGCAGGAGCACGTGCGGATTGCTTATCGACGTCGGTGCGGCCGGGTTCAGCTGCCCCGGCAGCGCCATGTACGCCACGAGCACGGCGATGGAGACGACGTTGTTGGCCACCGGAGCCCAGGCGCCGGGCCGGAAGTGCTCCTTCGTGTTCAGGATGGCCATGAACAGGGAGAACATGCCGTAGAAGAAGATCTGCGGCAGCACCAAGAACGCGAACGAGGTGGTTTGGACGAGGTTGCCTTGGGAGTCCTCGTCCATCATCATCCTGGTCAACAGCGGCGCTGCCGCCACGGCGACGACGGTGACCACCGTCATCAGCGTCAGGGTCAGCGTGAACAGGCGGCGGATGAACGCCGCGCCGTGGTCCGCGTCCTCCTTCTCCGCGCGCACCAAGACCGGCACCACCAGGGCGGTGAGCACGGAGCCGAGCACGATCTCCGTGATCAGGTTGGGAAGCGTGTTGGCGGTGTTGAAGGACGCCGCCACGACCTCGCCGAGCGCCGCGCCAATGAGTACGGTGCGGATGAAACCGGTGATGCGTGAGATCAGGGTTGCCACGGCCATGGAGCCGGTGGCGCGCACGACCTTCTCCCCTCCCTCGGCGGGCTCCTCCTCGGCTGCCTGCGGCTCGGCGACAGCGACCGCCGCTGTGCCTGCCGCTACCGTGTCGGCGGTCTGCGGCGGGGCGATGGTCTCGCCCTTGGGGCTGGTGGTCAGCAGCGACTTATCCGGCGCGCCGTCCTCGAGCTCCTCGCGCGCCGGTTTGGTTTCGCGCGGCGCCGGCACCGGCGCTGGCGGCGCTGGCGTGACAATGCGCCGACGCAGTCCCTGTTCCGTCACTTGGTTCTCCGATTCTTACGTCTGCTGGCTTCTGGTTCTGGGTCGCTGTCTTTCGGCGGGCTGCCCCGCGCGCCGCGCAGCGCGATCACCACCAGCAGCCCAGCCAGCACCAGCGCTGCGACGGCCAACCAGCGCCCCACCGTGAACCGCGTGGTGCGCACGGCGATGTCCACCGGCTGCGAGATCGGCTGCCCGTTCGAGCTGGCCAGGTACAGGTTCAGGTCTGTGCTGCGGGACGTTTCCGGCAGGTCCGCGGTCATCTGCACCGTGACCGAACCGCGGGCCGGGATGCGCAGCACCCCGGGCACGTGCAGGCGGGCGTCCGCCGGCCCGGAGAAGTTGATGGAAGTCTCCACCGGCAGCGGCAGCCCGTTGCGGGCCACGATCAAGAGTGGGCTGGAGTTGGAGGTGCGGGTGTAGACGTTGCCCGGCGGGATCAGGTCCACCGCGGAGCGCAGGTTCCCCAGCGCGGCGCGGGAGGCGCCGAGGCGCTCGCTGGTGGCCTCCACCGCGTCGCTGTAGCGCGATTTGGCGCGCCGCTCGCCGATGGACAGCGCCTGCAGCAGGTCCCGGCGCAGCGGCAGGGTGAACCCGTAGCGCGTCAGCGCGATGCCGGGGTCCGGCACCATCAGCCCGGTCAGGTCGTTGATGAACCCGGCCTGCTGGGTCACCTGCAGCACCTCCGCATCGGTGAACGCGGTGGGGTCCGTGTGCTCCCCCGGCTCACTCGCCGGCGCGACATCGGCCGGCGCTTCCAGGTAGGTGCCAAACGCCATGGGGTGCGCCGCGGCTCCGGTGACCAGCTCCGCCACGGTGCCCAGCACTGCGGCGGCGGTGTCCGCGTCCCAGTTCGTGGGCGGGGCGACCAGGATCGGCTCCGGCTGCTCCTCGGACTCTTCCGTCACCCAGGCTGACTGGGTGGCCAGGCGCACCGCGGCGGCGGCGTTGGTGTCGCGCGCGGCCTTGGAGTCCACGGCGTAGTTGTAGCGCAGGTTTTCCTCGGAGAAGCCGGTGGTCTCTGGGTCTACGCCGGTGGCGGCTAGCACGGTGGCCAGGGAGGACTGGTAGCCCACCGTCATCACACCGGGCGCGATCCAGCCGTAGTTCCTGCCTGGCGCGGCGGCCAGCACGCGCACGGGCTGCTGCGGCGCGGGTGCGGCTGCACCGGAAAGGTCCGCCATGTCTGCGCGCTCCAGGGCGCTTTCAGCCCCGTCGTGCTCTTCCTGCACGCCGGCCGCCTCCGCGCGCTCCCACGCGGCCTGCATGCCTTCGTCCATGACGGTGGAGCGTGAGTGGTCCGCCCAGCCCAGCGCCGGCGCGGTGCCGTCCTCGACGTATCCAGTGCCCGTGACCACGGTGTTGAGCGTGCCGGCGGTGCCCAGTACGCGCTGCAGCACGAACGGCCCGCGTTCCACGGCCTCGCGCATGAGCCACTTGTCGCCGGTGCGCGCCACGGCGTTCAAGTCCGCGTTCGCCCACGGCAGCGAGACCACGCAGCCGGTGGCGGCGATGTGGCGTACCTTGTCCAGCCACACCTTCGCGTCCTCCGCGCCAGTGCCGGGCTCGCCGTCGGGGGCGGCCTCCCCTCCCCAGGAGTCGCGCAGACGCTTCGGTTCCTCCACCACGGCGGGGCGTTCGTCGTCGACGGTGTAGCCGTGTTGCATGCGTTCCACGGTGTCCACCAGCGCCGGGTCCAGCGCCACGCAGGTGGCGTAGCCAACTTCCGGCGTTTGCGCCGCGTCGATGTACTGGTCCACCAGCTGGCTCAGCCGACCTTCGGGCGCGAGTTGCCCGGCCAGCGAGTCGTTCGCCAGCACCAGCGGCTGCGTTTCGGGCGCCTCGCCGGTCTCGCCGGGCAGGATGTCCACGGGCGCGGTCACCGGGTACAGCGCGGTCAGCTCTGCGGCACGGATGTTGTCGCGCACGCCTCTGACACCCATATGGAAGCGGTCGGTGTCGAGGGGGGCACCGGAGGCGTCGAGAAGCTGCAGCATGATTGGGTACGTGCCCACATCCGGCAGGTCGAGGCCCAAGTCCATCTCGAGCTCCAGCGAGTCGCCGGGGGCCAATTGCCTATCGACGTCACGCGCGTCCCCCACCACCCCATACTCCTGCGGGCCAGCGATGGTGGCGTAGCGCTGCTCCATCACCGAGGCCACCGCCGAGGCGCGGCGCGGGACCACGCTCAAACCCTCGAGCGTGTCGTCGGAGTGGTTGGTCACGCGAAGTTTCACGTGAAACGGATCGTGCGCGGAGATGGCGTGCGGTGCCTCGAGGACCTCCACGCTCGCCTGCTCGCCCTCGAACGGGCGCACGGTCAGGTTCGCCCACTGCTCCGTCACCTCCGGGTTATCCGGCGCCAGGGGCACGGCGGGGGCGGCGAGCACGACGGCAGCCAGCGCGGCGTACCGGTTCATCGCGGAGTTGCCCTTCCGGCCTTCTTTTCCTTCCTGGCCAGATCCGGCATCCGGTCGTACGCGATGCGGGCGAGCTTGCGCTCATCGGCGTAGGCGAGGTGCTCCATCAGGTCGCTCATGGGTACCCACGCCACCTCGGTGACCTCCGGGTCTTCGTCGTTGAACACGCCGTCGACGTACCGCAGCAGGTTGTGGTGCACCGTCTTGTGGATGCGCACGCCGTCGGAGACGAACCAGTAGTCGATCGTGCCCAAGGTGTCGAAGGCCTCGCCGGTGATCCCGGTTTCCTCCCACACCTCGCGCTGCGCGGTGACCCACTGGTGCTCGCCGTTTTCCACGTGTCCCTTCGGCATGGACCACAACAGCCGCCCGCGGCGGTCCAGGCGCCCGATGAGCGCGACGTAGATGCGGCTCATGTCCACCTTGCCGTCCTTGCCCACGGCCTCAGCCATGCCGGAGACCACCAGGCCGCCAGCCGAGGTCTCGTCGCGCGTCTCTATGGACGAATCATGCCTGTTCTGGTACTGCGACCTGCGACGATTGTGCTGCTTGCGCCCGCCGCGGGAGTTCTTCCCGCGGCGGTTGTTCCGCTTCCGCTTCGGCTTGTCTCCCTGCTGCTGTTGCTGCTCGGCGGGTTTGCCCCCGCGCCGGCGCCGCGGCCGGCGCTTACCGCCGCCGGAGCCCCCCTTGCCGTTGGAGGGCCCCGGAACCGGGCGCTGGTTGTCACTCATTCGTGTCATGCTATCGGTCTTTCGGCCGGTTGTGGTACTTCCCGCGCGGGGGTGGCGGGTATCGTGTCCCGGGTGACGCAGAAGCTCTTCGATATGCCAGACCCGACCGACCCGCTTGCCGCCCCTGCGCTGATGGCGAGGGCGCAGGATGTCGTCGTCAAGCATGCTGCTCTGCTTGAGCCCCTCGCGCAACTGTTCGCGGGCCGCGGCGAGACCTTATATATGGTT
Source organism: Corynebacterium sp. HMSC034A01 (assembly GCF_001838175.1). Classification (NCBI taxonomy): domain Bacteria; kingdom Bacillati; phylum Actinomycetota; class Actinomycetes; order Mycobacteriales; family Corynebacteriaceae; genus Corynebacterium; species Corynebacterium sp. HMSC034A01. The sequence continues at coordinate 126,094 of NZ_KV835919.1, forward strand.
GGCGGCTCGGTGCGCGACGCGATGCTCGGCCGCGGGGTGCACGACCTCGACTTCACCACCTCCGCGCGCCCCGAGGTGATCCAGGAGATCCTGGACGAATGGGGCGAGAAAGTGTGGGACACCGGCATCGAGTTCGGCACCGTCTCCGCCATCCGCCACGGCGAAACCGTGGAGATCACCACCTTCCGCTCCGACCTCTACGACGGCGTGACGCGCAACCCCGAGGTCACCTTCGGCGACACGCTCGAGGGTGACCTCATCCGACGCGACTTCGCGTGCAACGCCATGGCCATTGAGCTTTCGCTTGACGACGAGCTCCGCCTCTCCCCCACCTTCCACGACCCCGTCGACGGGTTAGGCGACCTGGTGCAGCAGGTGCTGGACACGCCGCAGGAGCCCGAGGTGTCGTTCCGCGACGATCCCCTGCGCATGCTGCGCGCCGCCCGGTTCGTCTCCCAGCTGGGCTTCACCGTGGCAGACCGGGTGTTCGACGCGATGTGCGACATGGCCGGCGAGATCGAGCGCATCACCGCCGAGCGCGTGCAGGCTGAGCTGGACAAACTCATGCTCGGCGCGCGTCCCTGGGAGGGCATCGACCTGCTCGTGTCCACCGGTCTGGCTGGGTATATTTTGCCCGAGATCCCCGCGCTGCAGCTGGAGACCGACGAGCACATGCAGCACAAGGACGTCTACCGCCACTCGCTGACCGTGCTGCGCCAGGCCACCGAACTGGAGGACGAGGGCCCGGACCTGAAGCTGCGTTGGGCGGCGCTGATGCACGACATCGGCAAACCCGCCACCCGCGCGCCCAAGGAAGGCGGCGGCGTGACTTTCCACCACCACGAGGTGGTCGGCGCGAAGATGACCCGCAAGCGCCTAAAGGCCCTGAAGTACCCGAAGCACGTCATCTCGGATGTGGGCCAGCTCGTGTTCTTGCACATGCGCTTCCACGGCTTCGGCGAGGGCCAGTGGACCGACTCCGCCGTGCGCCGCTACGTCACCGACGCCGGCGAACTACTGCCCAAGCTGCACAAACTCGTGCGCGCCGACTCCACCACCCGCAACGCCAAGAAGGCCGCGCGCCTGCAGCGCACCTACGACCACCTGGAGGAGCGCATCGCCGATATCGCCGCGAAGGAGGACCTCGCGCGCGTGCGCCCGGACCTGGACGGCAACGAGATCATGCAGATCCTGGGGCTTGAACCCGGCCCGGAGGTGGGCAAGGCTTGGAAGTATCTCAAGGAGCTGCGCCTCGAGCGTGGCGAACTGGACCACGACGAAGCCGTCGCAGAGCTGAAAGCCTGGTGGGAGAGGGAAAATGCCTGAGTATTTCTACGCAGACCGCCTGTTCAACGCACTGGAGCGGGTTGAACCAGAGCCGGGCATGCTGCTCGTCTCCGCGCCCGGCATGTTCTCCCTCGAGTTCGCCCGCACCGTGGTGCTGGTGCTGGAGCACGACGCGGACCACACCCTCGGCGTGGTGCTGAACCGCCGCAGCGAGGTCGCGGTCGCCAACGTGATGGACGCGGGCTGGGCCGAATTGGCCGCCAAGCCGCAGGCCGTGCACATCGGCGGGCCTGTCAGCCCCCAGTCTGCGGTGGGTTTGGGCGTGACTGCGGCCGGCGCGCCCGAGAACCCCTACCTCAACCGTCTGGCAAACCGCCTCGTGCTAGTGGACCTGAACGCCTCCCCCGTCGAGCTCGCCTCTGAGCTCGACGGCGTCCGCATCTTTGCCGGCTACGCCGAGTGGGCGCCGGGCCAACTTGACGACGAGATCCTGCGCGGCGACTGGTTTGTCACCCCCGCCCTGCCCAGCGACGTCGTCGCTCCCGCGGGTGCGGATCTGTGGGGTGACGTGATGCGTCGACAAGCAATGCCTTTGCCGCTCTTCGCCACTTTCCCTGCGAACCTCGAGGACAACTAGTGGCTGTTTCACGTGAAACATCCGCCGAAATTCGGCTGGGGCTTCGCGACATGTGGCTCGTCGCGCTCGGCCTGATCCCTCTCGGCCTGGCGTTCGGCTTACTGATGACCCAATCCGGTTTCGCCTGGTGGTGGACCCCAATTTTCTCCACGGTGATCTACGCCGGATCCATGGAGTTTCTGGCCATCGACATGGTGATCACCGGCGTCGGCCCCGTGACCAGCGCGATCACCGGTTTCATGGTGAACTTCCGCCACCTGTTTTACGGGCTGACGTACCCGCGCTCCGAGATCCGCCGGGGAGCGCCGTCCGCCTACGCCACCTACGCGCTCACCGACGAGGTCTACGCCATCACCTCCACCCTTCGCGGCCGCCCCTCAGACGCGCGCCTGCTGACGATCTCCGTGGTCTGCCAGATCGCATGGATCGCCTCCGGCATCGTCGGTGCCCTGGCGGGTGCCGTCATCCCCGAGGGCGTGGAGGGCTTCGACTTCGCGCTGACCGCACTGTTCGCCGTGCTGGCGTTCGAGGCGTTCCAGGCCAGCCGCGACCTCTCCGCGCCCCTGATCGCTGGCGGCCTCGCTCTGGCTGCCGCCGTGGTGCTGCCGGGTCAAGTGATCATCGTGGCGCTCGTGTCCTACTTCCTCGTCCTCCTGCTACGCTTCTGGGCGCCGCGTATCGACGACAAGCTGACCTGGCGGCTGCCATGACCGTGTCGACCATGGCCAACTACGGCCTTCCCGACGGCGTCTCGCTGCCCATGGTGGCCGCGGTGCTCATCCCCGTCGGCATCGTCACCGTGCTGCTGCGCGCACTCCCTTTCTCCATGCTGCGCGTGCTCAAGGGCAGCCCGTTCATCGAGTTCCTCGCCGTGCTCATGCCCGTCGGCGTGATGACAGTGCTGGTCGCCTACACCCTCGTCGGCCACGCCGGCTCCCCCGCCCACCTCGCATCCGCGCTCACCGCCCTGGTGGCCACCCTGCTGCTGCACTGGTGGAAGCGTCGCGCCGACGTGTCGATTTTCGCCGGCACCGCGCTCTACATGTTGCTGGTGAACGTGGTTTTTTAACTTGTGTGTTTCGGGTTTAGCTACAGGTGAATAGAAATCCGGGTCCCTGCGAAAGATGTGCTTCAATGACGGTAGTCAGGTAACTGGCACCATTCTGTAAGCTTCTACCTAGGAGATCCCCATGAAGCGCTTTACCGCAGCTGCCCTGGCCGCAGCCACCGCAATGTCCCTCGCTGTCGCTCCGGCACAGGCAGCCGATGACGTCGCCTACCTGCGAGGGCTGAACAAGCCGGGTGGGTCCTCTGCTGTGACCGATACTGAGCTTGCTGGCTACGCTGTCGCTGCTGGCCTCGTCGAGGGTCTCAACAAGGCGGATCTGACGAACAACCAGGGCCTCACTTCCTCCGTGCGTGACATGGTGGAGCGCGACGAGAAGAACAACACCAACAAGTTCAATGACGCTTCTAAGGGCGTGCTGAACAGCTCCCTGAAGAACGACGCGAACAATGGCTACAAGCTCGGTACCACCTTCGAGATTCTTCTCGGCACGGGTATTGCTGCTGTCCTCCTTGCTGCTCTGGGCGGCGCTGCATACGCAGGCGTGATCCCGGGTGTGCAGCTCCCGTTCTAAGCTTCAGCGCTTAGATCCAGAATCCGAACTCCTCTCCCCCTGCTCGGGAGGGGAGTTTCCGCGTTTCCGAAGAGGTGTATATCGTCACCGACCTTCCCAGCGTTACACTTTTCAAAACGTTTGAATACCTGCGGAAACATGTGTTTTACTGGCGCCTACCCGATTCCGGGTTGTTTAACGTCAGATTCGCACGAAGGAGTTTCCAATGAAGCGCATTACCGCAGCTGCCCTGGCCGCAACCACCGCCCTGTCCTTGGCGGCCGTCCCGGCACAGGCTGAGGAGGGCAACCAGAAGGACCTTTCCGACATCGTGAGCCCGGATCGCGCCTCCGACGTCACCGATGCCCACCTCGCTGCCGCCAAGGTGCAGGCCGAGGCCCGTGAGCTCCGCAACGAAGGTTCCGGCTACTCGGGCCCGTACAAGAGCTCGTCTGAGAAGAACCTGGTGCCGAAGAGCGCAAAGTCCTCCCTGAAGAACGACGTTGCACGCGGCTACAAGCTCGGCACCACCTACGACATCCTCGTTGGCACCGGCATCGCCGCAGGCGTCTTGGCACTCGTTGGCGCCGCCGCAGCCGCAGCGGGCAAGATCCCGGGTGTCCCGGGTGTGCCGGCCGTTGAGCAGTTCTTCTAAGTCTCACTGGTCGTTGAAGGACCAGTTGCACTCCTCCATGGTCCGCATGATGTCGTTGCGCTGCGGCAGGGAGTAATTCGTGGACACGAAACGGGTCCCGTCGCGGTAGACGAAGTGGATGTCTGAATGCTCCTTCAACGTCTGCAGATACCCCTCCGTAACCAGGGAGTGGCAGGCGGAGCACAGCGGTAGGAGGTTCTCCAGGTCGGTCAGGCCCCCGGTGGCCCAGTCCTCGATGTGGTGGATCTCGATGAAGCGCGTGTGCGTGCACCCCGGTGCCGCGCACTGCCCGCCCCACATTGCCAACAGCGCGTTGACCTGTCCGTTCGTGGCCAGGCGCTGTTTGCGTCCGGTGTTGATGATGAGGCCGTCGGAGTTGACCGTCGAGAGGCGTACGTCCGCGTTAGCGAGCAAGCTCGCGATGGCTTTCGACGGCGCGCCCACGTTGTTGGGGATATACCCGCGCCCGTCCGGTGTTGCCAGGATGTTCACGTGCGCACCCGGCGTGGTCAGCGTGTTTCGTGGCGTCGTGCGCGCCATGTGGACGATGCCCATCAGCGCCCGCAGCAGCATGCGTCCAATAGGCAGCCCATAGCCGGAAACCGTTTTGCGCGCGGGACGGTTCTCCTCCACCTCTTCGGCGCGTTCGAGGGCGATGTCGATTTCCCCGTTGACCTCTGGGTCAAGGTCCTCGAGCACCTCGTCGAGGTTGCAGTGCGCGATCTCCCCGATCTTCAGCGCGGCGATGAAAGCGGCGCCGTCCGCGGCGTTCATATTGCCGTGGAACGCGATATCTCCGTTCTCGCGCTTGTGCAGGCTCAGGTAATACTGGGGGCTGTCGTCGCCCTCCCCGTCCTGCGGCTTCTTCCCCGCCAGCGCGCATTCGAGCTCGTGGTAACCCATCCCGAGGGCGAGATCCACCAGCTCACGCTCATTTTCGGGCGTCATGTACTTCAACAGCAGCCGCACCACCGAGTAGCTCAGTGCAGCGGCAGTGAAGTGTTTGTGTAGGTAACGGAAGGGCCGCAGGCGGTGCGCGACGCTGACGTACTCGTGGGCGGTTGAGGATGACACGCCCAGGCGGCGCATGAGGAAGTGCGCGGTGGTCGTGGAGCCACATTCGATAGCGAGTGCGAGCTCGTCGAACGTCTGGATTGCGGACAACAGCTCCGCTTTGCTTTGGGTCATTGCGCGGTGAGAGTCTTCGATTTGCTGGCTTAATGCGACGGCGATGGGGTTGGGTTCTGTGGCAACTGCGGCGGTCATGTCGGGCCCCCTTGAGGCGAATGCGAGTTCGATTGCGGACATTATAAAACTCACCCCCGACATTTCTCTGACCTGCGGAAATGCAGTTTATAGCGATTGCTATAACTCGCCCGCAACTCCGCATTGCGGACAACTGGGCCTGCACCAACTATTGTGATGCGACAACGAGGGGTACAAGGAGGCGCCTGAACATGGGGAAAGGTCACCGCACCGCGTATATCTACGCGATTTTGTGGCGGTTTGGATCGCAACACCGTTTATGGGTGACCACGTTCCCATGTGGGGCCAATGGCTTTATTGGGCTGGCTTGATCGCCGTAACTGTTTTGGGGTTTGTTATCGCGGTGCGTGAAAAGCGCCCCCTGCTGGGGATATTGTCTGTTCTTACCCTGCTTGCCTGGCCGATCACTCTCGCGGTGGCGTTGTTGTCCGGTCCGTTTGTCTGATGGGCATGTCCCCTACGACTCCGCATTGCGGACAACTGGGCCCGCACCAACTATTTAATTTTTCAAGCTGTTCTTCTCAACCACCCGGAACCAGATGCGCCCCTCCTCCTGCTTCGGCGGAATGAGTCTGACGGGAACCGGATCACGGAGCGGGAAGTCGTAGTAGTCCTCGCGGATCGCCTGGTTGATGTTGCGCTCCTCTACCGTGTCGCTGACGTTCAGGTTGTAGCGAATTTCGTGGAGTGCGCGCTTGTATACCTGTCGGCGAACTTTCGGCGCGAGATTCTTCTGCTCCACCGGCTTGTCGATGTAGCGGCGGGGTCCGCTGGGGGTCGGAACCTCGATGATCACTGAGTTGTGGCGCCAGTCGTAGGTGTCCCTGTGCTCGGATCCCTCGCTGCGCCAGTCGGGGTTGTAGCGGATCCGGACGGCCACGGCCATGCCGTCGATGAGGTCGCGGCGGAACCAGATGAAGGCCTGGCCAGGTTTCAGGGCGAAGATGAGGGCGAACCCGGCCGCGATTGGCAAAGCGAATGCGAGCATGAAGCCTGGAGGGCCGAAGATGCTCTCGAAGAGTCCGACGTACTTCTCCATGACAAACAAGATCGGCTGGCCAATGTACCGCTGGAGCAACTCAATGATGGTGTCGAAGAATCCGTCCATGGGCCAAGAATAAGCGCCCGCCGGGTGGGGCGGGCGTGGAAAACCGGAGGGACGTCGATAGGCTATTGCAACTTTGCTTGAGCCTCGGACCAGAGGCCCTCGAACTCCTCCTCGCTGAGGTGGGTGGCGGTGATGCCCTCCATGGAGTCGTAGGTGCGTGGGTGCGGAACGGTGCCCATGGGTTGGTTCGCCTGGCCGATGACTCGGCCGTCGACGTAGATGCCCGTGATGGTCTCGGCCGGGTCGAGCTCGATCATGCGGATCATGGTGCACTCGTGGGCTGAGATCTCCTCGAGCTCGGCGATATTGAGCAACTCGCCGCCGAGTTCGGGGACGTTGTAGTGGATGCGGACGAAATGTTTCACGTGAAACTCCTAGGAAATTCGGGAGGCGTACGCGGAGCAGATGACCAGTTGGCACATGTGGTAGATCATCAGCGGGATGATCAGCACGCCGAGCGAGGCGCCGCCGAAGATCACGGTGGCCATGGGCAGGCCGGTCGCGAGCGACTTCTGGGTGCCGCACATCTGGATGGCGACGCGATCCTCGCGCGGGAAACGTAGCGCCTTCGGGAGGATGCGGCTGAGCCACAGCATAGCGACGACCAGCACGCACGAGAACACCGTGAGGAACACGATCTCCCACGCGGAGACGTTGGACCAGACGCCAGAGACGACGCCGCGGGAGAACGCGGAGTAGACCACCATCCAGATGGAGCCGCGGTCCACGAGCTTGGTCGCCTTCGACTTGGCCAGCTCCCCCACCCGCGGGATGAAGTTGTGCGCCAGCTGGCCCAGGATGAACGGGAGGAGAAGCTGTAGGGCGATGTCGCCGAACACGGAGGCGTCCACGGACACCCCGTCGCCGGCGCCCATCAGCCACATCACCAAAAGCGGCGTGGCCACAACGCCGACGAGCGAGGACACCGACGCCGCCACCACCGCGCCCGAGACGTTGCCGCGCGCCACGCCGGTGAGCGCCACCGAGGACTGCACGGTGGACGGCACCAGCGACATGAACAGCAGGCCCTGGTACAGCTCCTCCGACATAAACGCCGTGGTGGGCCGCGCGAGGAGGCCGATCACCGGATAGATGACGAACGTGAACGCCAGGATCAGCGCGTGCAGGCGCCAGTTGGTCAGGCCTTTCAGCGCCTCCTGGGTGGACAGGCGCGCGCCGTAGAGGAAGAACAGCAGCGCGATGCCCAGCTTCACCGCGACGGCGAACCCGTCCGCGAACGCGCCCTGGGCGGGCAGCACGAACGCGAGTGCCGCCGCGAGAACGATGCCGACGAGAAGCGGGTCGAGCTTCTTCATCTACTCGGAAACGGAGATGTTGTCGCCGGCGTCGGTCACGGGGACCTCGCGCATGCCGGTGACGGCCGGGCCTGAGACGCGGGCGCCGTCGGCGATGCTGAATACCGAGCCGTGGGCGGTGCACTTGACGGTGTCGCCCTCAACCTTGGTGATCTTCTTCTGCTGGTGCGGGCACACGCTGGAGTACGCCACGTAGGTGCCGGCGGTGGGCTGGGCGATGATGAACTTGTCCAGGATCACCGCGGAGCCGACGGGCACGTCGGTCTTGGCAACTTCTTCGGGGGCCGCTTCTCCGCAGGCGGCGAGGAACGCACCGGCAAACGTGGTTGCGGTGCCGAGCAGGAACATGCGTCGTGAACAGGTCATGATGCGATCGTAGCGCCCTTCATGGCCGCGACGTACTCGGTCAGCTCGGTTTTCAGCGCGTCCATGTCGGTCACGCGGTTGCCGTCGATGTGCTTGTCGATGATGTTGGTGATCGCCGAGCCGGTGATGGCGCCCGCGGCCCCCGCGGCGATCGCGTCGCGCACGTGCTCCTGTCTGGAGATGCCGAAGCCCAGCAGCACCGGGGCCCCGCCGAACTTGCGCACATTATCGACGACCTCGCGCAGGCCCTCCACCGTCGCCTCCTTGTCCGCGCCAGTCACGCCGTCGCGGGAGATGGCGTAGATGTAGCCCCGCGAGTTCGTGGCCACCGCCTCGAGCGTGGCTTCCGAGGCCTTCGCCGGGGCGATGTAGATCGGGTTGATGCCGGCCGCTGTGGCGGCTGCGCTGAAGGGGGCGGACTCGCGCACGGGGACGTCGGGAAGCAACACGCTGTCCGCACCCGCCTCCTTGAACTCGGCGTAGAACCGCTCGAGGCCGCGCGCGTGCGCGACGTTGCCGTACACCAGCATGCCGATCGGCAGGTCCGGGTAGCGCTCGCGGATGGTGCGGATTTGCGCAAGCGCCTTATCGACGCTCGCTCCGCCCGCCAACGCCCTCACATGCGCACCCTGGATAGCTGGGCCGTCCGCGACGGGGTCGGAGAACGGAACGCCGAGCTCCACGGCGTCCGCGCCGGCGTCGACGACGGCGGAGACGATTTCCACCGCGTCCTCCGGGTTTGGGTCAGAGAGCATGATGAAGGGCACGAACGCGCCATTGCCGGCGGTGAAGAGTTTCTCGTAGCGGCTCATTTACTTCTCCTTCTTCTCTTCAAGCGTTGCTCGCACGTGGGCGATGTCCTTGTCACCGCGGCCGGACAGGGTAACCAGGATGTGCAACGGTTCGGCATCAGACGGGTGCTCGGCGGCGCGCTTCAGGGCGTAGCCGAGGGCGTGGGAGGACTCGAGCGCGGGGATGATGCCTTCGTGGCGGGACAGGGCCTGGAAGGCGTCGAGGGCCTCGTCGTCGGTGACGGGCACGTAGGAAGCGCGGCCGGACTTGGCCAGGTGGGCGTGCTCCGGGCCGACGCCCGGGTAGTCCAGTCCGGCGGAGATGGAGTAGGACTCCTCCACCTGGCCGTCGCCGTCGCACATCAGGTACGAGTACGTGCCGTGGAGCAGGCCGGTCGTGCCCTGGGCGATGGCGGCGCCGTGGGCGCCGAGGCCAAAGCCCTCTCCCCCGGGCTCGGCGCCGATGAGCTCGACGCCGTCGTCGTCGATGAAGTCCGCGAAAGTGCCAATCGCGTTGGAGCCGCCGCCGACGCAGGCGACCACCACGTCCGGTAGCCGCTCTGTGCGCTCGAGGATCTGGGCGCGGGCCTCGGTGGAGATCACGCGGTGGAACTCCTTGACAATCTTCGGGAACGGGTGCGGCCCGGCTGCGGTGCCGAGGAGGTAGTGGGACTCGTGGAAGGTGGCGGTCCAGTCGCGCAGCGCCTCGTTCACCGCGTCTTTTAGGGTGCCCGCGCCGGATTCCACGCCGACAACCTCGGCGCCCATCAGGCGCATGCGGTACACGTTCGGCGCCTGGCGTTCCATGTCGGTTTTGCCCATGTAGATCACGCACTCCAGCCCGAGCAGCGCGCAGGCGAGTGCGGTGGCGGTGCCGTGTTGGCCGGCGCCGGTCTCCGCGATGATGCGGGTTTTGCCCATCTGTTTGGCCAGTAGCGCCTGGCCGATCACCTGGTTGGTCTTGTGCGCGCCGCCGTGGACGAGGTCTTCGCGCTTGAGGAAGATGCGCGCGTTGCCCTCGAGCGGCAGGTTGCGGCACTCGGTTAGCGGGGTGGGCCGGCCGAGGTAGTCGCGGAGCAGGCCGCGGTACTCGGCCATGAACGCCTCGTCGTTAAACGCGTCGACGAAGGCTTGCTCGAGCTGGTCGAGCGCCGGGATCAGCGATTCGGGGACGAACTGTCCGCCGAACTCGCCGTAGTACGCAGGGAGCAGGGTCATTGTGTCAGTCCTTAGTTGTGGAAGTCGCGGATAGTGGCGAAGCCGCGCGTCAAAGCGGCGGCGTCCTTGTGTCCGCGGGGGTGTTCGAAGCCGGAGTTGAGGTCGAGGCCGGCGCAGCCGGTGCGCAGTGCGTCGGTGAGGTTGTCGGGCGTCAGCCCCCCGGCGAGCAGCGCGTCGGTGGTGGGGATGCGGGACCAGTCGAACCGCTCCCCCGTCCCGCCGGCGCCGGAATCGAGCACAAGCTTGTCGACGAGCTCCGCCACCCCCACCGCATCGTTGGGCCCGGTCATGTCGACGGCGCGCCACACCTGGACGTCGACCTCGCCGCGGACGCGCTCGATCAGCGCGCGTTCCGCCTCGAGCGAGCCCTGGTACGGGGCGTGGACCTGCACGGCGGCGACGCCGGGCTGGACCAGTTCGCCGTAGCCTTCGGTGCGTCGCGACACCGCAACGTAGTCCAGGCCCGGCTCCGCGGCGATGATCTCTGCGGCCGTTTCACGTGAAACATTGCGCGGGGAAGCTTCTTCGAAGATCAGCCCGCCGTATACCGCGCCGGCCGCCTTCGCCGCCTGGGCCGCGGATGCCGAGCGCAGGCCGCAGACCTTGTTCGGTCCGTAGATCAGCTCGCGGCATGCGCGGTCGATGTCCGGTTGGGAGGTCAGCTGCGAGCCGACGAGGAAGCCGTCGGAGTGTCCGCCGAGGCACCGCACGGTCGCGGCGTCGCGGATGCCGGACTCGGCCACCACCACTGCCCCGTCCGGCGCGAGCGCAGCGAGGCGCGCGGAGCGGTCGAGGTCGATGCTCAGGTCGTGGAGGTTGCGGTGGTTCACGCCGAAGATCTTCGCGCCCAACCGGGCGGCCCTCGCTGCCTCGTCCTCGTCGATGACCTCGGTGAGCACGTCCATGCGCAAAGACTCCGCCACCGAGGCGAGGTGCGTGTACTCCTCGTCCGACAGCACCGACAGCATCAGCAGCACCGCGTCCGCGCCGAAGTAGCGGGCGGCGTAGATCTGCACCTCGTCAATGATGAAGTCCTTGCACAGCACAGGCAGGTGCGTGGTGGCGGCGACGGTGGCGAGGTGGTCGTAGTCCCCGCCGAAGTAGTCGGGCTCGCACAGCACGGAGATCGCCGACGCGTAGCGGGAGTACACGCTCGCGATCTCCCCCGGTTTGTAATCATCGCGGATGGTGCCGAGCGAGGGCGAGGCGGACTTGCACTCCATGATGTAGGAGGCGCCGGGGGCGGCCAGGGCATCGTAAAGGGACCGCTCAGAATAACGTAACGTGTCGAAACTAACGTGACCCATACGCCCATGTATTCCGTCAATGTGACGTTTACGGTTCGCCACAATCTCGGTCAAAATCTTAGCCACTGTAGTCCGCCTCCTCGTGGGTGCGCAGCCACTGGGACACGGAGCCGTCGGCAAGCAATTGCTTCGCATGCGCGGTGCCCTCGGCGAGCGAGTCCGCCATGCCGTAGAGGTAGAACATCGCGCCGGCGTTGACGGCCACGGCGTCGCGGTGCGCGGCCGGCCCCTCCCCCGCGAACGTCGCGCGCATGGCGGCGGCGTTCTCTGCGCCGTCGCCTCCGCGGAGGTCCTCGAGCGTATGCTTATCGACGCCAAGCTCCGCCGGCGCCACCGTATAGTGCGAGATCTCGCCGTCTTTCAGCTCCCAGACGAGGGTGTCGCCGTGGACCGCTATCTCGTCGGTGCCGGCGCCGTGGACAACCAGCGCACGGGAGCGGCCGAGCGTTTGCATGGTCTCCGTAATAGTTGGCCCTAACCCAGGGTTTGCAATCCCCATAATTTGGAATTCAGGCCTTGCGGGACTCAATAATGGGCCCATCGTATTAAAGAGGGTGCTCACGCCGAGTTTTTTACGCACCGGCTGCACGAAGGCGATGGCCGGATTGTACGCCGGGGCAAACAGGAAGGTGAAGTTCGAGGACTCGAACTGGCGCACCGCGCGATCCGGGTCCAAGTCGAGCGGGATGTTTAGCGCCTCCAGCACGTCGGCCGAACCGGATTTAGAGGACACCGAGCGGTTGCCGCACTTGATCATCTTCACCCCGCCGGCCGCCGCGACGAGGGAGGCGGCGGTGGTGATGTTGATGGTGTTGGCGCCGTCGCCGCCGGTGCCCGCGGTGTCCATGATCCCCTCCCCCGTCACCGGGAACGGACGGCCCGCAGCGAGGAACGCCTTGGCCGCGCCCGCGACATCGGCGAAGGTCTCCCCGCGGGTACGGATTGTCGCCAACAACGCGGCGATGTGGACGTCGTCGTAGTCGCCGACGGTCAGCGGGGTGAATGCCTCAATGGCCTCCTCCAGGTTCGGCTCGGGGTTGTTGATGAAGCGGCGGAAGATCTCTACGTGGTCAGCCATTGTCGCGTCCTTTCTGCAGCAGGTGTTCCACGCAGCGCTCCAGGAGCTGGGGCCCTGCGGGGGTGAGGATGGATTCGGGGTGGAATTGGAAGCCGATGGAGTAGCCATCGTCGGTCTCAGCGGCCATGATCACCTCGCCGATCTGGGTGTCCGTCCAGGCCAGCGGCGTGATCCCTTGAGGCGCCTCGGTCGCGCCCAGGGAGTGGTAGCGGGCAACCGGCACGTCCAGGCCGGGTTGGCCGGGGGCGCCGCCGACCGTGAGGCCGTCGAAAAGCGAGTGCGAAGCGGTGAGCCGCATGGGCACCGAGGTGCCGTGCTCCGGCCCGCAAGGTTGCACGCGGCCGCCGAAATGCTCGATGAGCGCCTGGTAGCCCAGGCAAATGCCCAGAATGGGAATGCGGCCCTGGGAGCGTTCGATGACCTCCATCATGCAGCCGGCATCCGCGGGATAGCCGGGGCCGGGCGAGAGCACGATGAGCTCCGGGTCTGCGGCGAGCACCGTGTCGGCGGACACCGTGTTGCGGTAGACCACGGTGTCGAACCCTGCGAGCGCGTCGACGAGGTTGTAGACGAAAGAGTCCTGGTTATCCAGCAAAACGATCACTTGCGCACCTCCAGTTCGCGGCCCGCGGCGAGTGCCTGGAGCACCGCGTAGGCCTTGTGCAGGGTCTCGTCGGCCTCGGCCTGCGGTACGGAATCGCGCACCACGCCGGCGCCGGCCTGCACCGTGGCAACGCTATCGGCCACGAACGCCGAGCGGATGACAATGCAGGTGTCGAAGTCGCCGCTGCCGTGCAGGTAGCCCACCGCCCCGCCGTAGGAGCCGCGGCGCGTGCCCTCCACCCCGCGCAGCAGCTCGGTGGCGCGCAGCTTCGGGGCGCCGGTGAGCGTGCCCATGTTCATGCAGGCGCGGTACGCGTCCAGCGCGTCCAGGTCCGCAGCCAGCGTTGCGGTCACCCGGCTGACCAGGTGCATCACCCGCGAGTAGCGGTCCACCTGCAGCAGTTCGCGCACACGGCGGGTGCGCGGCTCGGCCACGCGCGCCATGTCGTTGCGGGCCAGGTCCACCAGCATGGTGTGCTCGGCCACCTCTTTGGCATCGGTGCGCAGCTCAAGCTCCATGCGGGTATCCAGCTCGTGGTTCACCGTCCCGTCCGGGTTCAGCCCGCGCGGGCGCGTGCCGGCGATCGGGTACAGCTCCACCTGGCGGGTGGCGTGGTCGAACTTCAGGTTGGATTCCGGCGAGGCGCCGAACAGCTCGTAGCCGGGTCCGCGCAGGTAGAACATGTACGGCGAGGGGTTGGACCCGCGCAGCCTGCGGTACGCCCCGAACGCGTCCGCGCACTGCGTAGTGAACGCGCGCGCCGGCACCACCTGGTAGATGTCCCCGTTCGCGATGTGGTCTTTGAGGTCTTCCACCTGAGCGCGGAAGTCCGAGTCGGAAACATTCGCCTTGACCACGGCACGCTCCGCCGACCCGGTGGAAGGCTGGTAGGCGGGCACTGGGCCGTCGATAAGCGATGCGAGCGGCTCGAGGTCGATGCCCTCCCCTGCGGCGTCCACCCCGGCGAGGTAGGCCGTGGACGTTTCGTGGTTGACGCGCAGGAGCACCTCGGCGAGCACGAACTGGAAGTCCGGGTAGGTATTCGGACCCTCGGCGACGGGCGGCAGCTGCTCGAAGGAGTCGAGGTAGTCATAGGCGAAGCCGCCGGCGAGGAACGGGAAGTCCTCGTTGCCGTAGCCGGCGCGGGTGGTCAGCGCGCGCAACACGTCGGCGGAGGACGGCGCGGTAAGGCGCTCGCGCTCGTCCGCGGCCTCGGACGCCGGGAACTCGTAGGTGTGCTCGGCGACGCGGTAGTCGTCCAAACCCAGGTTCGCCGCGATCACCTCGCCGGACGGGGTGAGCGGCTCCACCGTCACGCGGTTGCCGCTGCAGGTCACGCGCACCGAAGCGCGCAGCACTGCCACTGACTGCAGGCCGTTGCGGGTGGTGATGTCGGCGGACTCGAGCAGCACGGAATCGTCCGCGTCGAGCCCGCCGATGTGGGCGAAGAGGCTGGCCACGTCCTCGTGGTAGCGCACCTCGCGGTGGGTGTAGTGCATATGGTCCTCGGTTCTGTCGTATTCGTCGCACCGAGGGTGAAAAAAGGCCCGCGGCGCTTGGGGTGCAAGCTGGCGGGCCGTGACTTCGTAGGTGGCGCGCCAGTTAGGCGAGCCACCACCAGTTCAAAGAAGTCATGTACGTCACAGAGGACAACTATAGCGGAACCGATATTCTGCCGGGAATTTTATTCAGACAGGCGGTACTGTCCGCGCGGGGCTGAATCGACTAGGCCGTCCACCTTCAAGCCGGTGATGGCGGCGTGGGTGGCAACCTCCGGATTCGTGTGCGGGGCGTCCACAAGGCCGCGGCGGACAATCTCGGCGGCGATGTCCTTGTACGCCATCGGCTCCCCCGCCTCGCGCAACACATCCAGAATCGCTTCTTGCCAGGTCATGGGCACCTACTTCTGTTCGTCGGCGTGGCCGGCGGCTCGTCGTAAAGCATCGATGTTCACTGCGGGCTTCGGCTCCTCCGCCTGCTTCTCACGCGCCTGCTCCACGGCCGCGGCTGCACGCGCGCCGAAGTTGCCGCCGAGCGACGCTGCAACGACGGCCGCCACCAGCGCCACCGCCGGTAGCACCCACATCCACCCGGAGGCGATGAAGGAAAACGCAGCGCCGAACGCGAGCGCCACCGCCGCAAGCACCCAGAACGGGCCGGCGACCTTGTGGGCCTGGTCCCAAATCGCGCGGTCCTTGCGCACCGCCGGGACGTGGAGGCCGAACCACTTGTTGCCCGGCAGGTTGCCCATGGACGCCAGCATGCCGGGGATGAGCAGAAGCAGGGTCAGCAGGATGAAGACGATGCCGACAACGACGTTGAGGGTGCTCATATTTTCAAACGGGCTCATGGCTTTCAAGCATACGGCGTGGGCAGACACGAAAGAAAAGGGCAACAAAATGCAGTGTGCTGTATAATTACCGGCTACCCTGGACACATGAAAAGTAAGCTCTTAGGGTCACTGCTCTTCTGGGTAGTTGTCGCCATCATTCTCGGGTTCCTGTGCAGCCTGTTCTTCCCGGACTGGCTTGCTCGTGTCTTTATCACCTTCAACGGTCTGTTCTCCAACTTCCTCGGCTTCTTCGTGCCGGTGCTGATCTTCGCGCTCATCGCGCCCGCGATCGCGGGCCTGGGCCGCGGCGCAGGTAAGTGGCTGGGCATTACCGCGGGTGTGGCGTACGGATCCACCGTGCTTTCCGGCCTGCTCGCATGGGCGACCGGCGCCTTCCTCTACCCCAAGCTGTTGGCGGGCAAGGACCTGATCACCAACGTCGCCGACCCGGATGAGGGCGGTCTGGCCCCCTACTTCGAAGTTGAGATGCCGCCGCCACTGGCGATCATGTCTGCCCTCCTGCTTGCGTTCATCGTCGGCCTGGCCATGACGGCGGTGAAGTCCGACAACCTGTACAACGTGCTGCAGGAGCTCAACGACGTCGTGCTCAAGGTCGTGGTCACGTTCGTGATCCCGCTGCTGCCGCTGTACATCTTCGGCACCTTCCTGGGTCTGGGCATGAACGAGAACTTCGGCGACACCATGGCCGCCATGGGCGTGGTGCTGCTGTTGTCCGTGGTCATGACCGTGGTCATCGTGCTGCTGCAGTACCTGGTGGCCGGTGTCGTCGCGGGCGTGAACCCGTTCCGCGCCCTGAAGAACATGCTGCCGGCGTACTTCACCGCCCTGGGCACCTCGTCGTCCGCCGCGACCATCCCGGTCACATACGAGTCCACGCTGAAGAACAACGTTGACGAGGACGTCGCCGGCTTTGTGGTCCCGCTGTGCGCGACGATTCAGCTGTCCGGCTCGATGATGAAGATCATGCTCTACGCCCTGTCCATCGTCTACATGGCCAGCTTGGACATCTCGGGCGGCCAAATCATCGGCTTTATCCTCCTGCTGGGCATCATGATGATCGCGGCCCCGGGCGTGCCGGGCGGCGCCATCATGGCGGCCGCGGGCCTGCTGCAGTCCAACCTGGGCTTCGACGACTCGATGCTCTCGCTCATGATCGCCTCCTACATCGTCGTCGACTCCTTCGGCACCGCCGCAAACGTCACCGGCGACGGCGCGGTCGCGCTGATCGTGAACAAGTTCGCGTCGGGCAAGATCAAGGAGCAGAAGCTTAACGACGAGCCTTCGGCCGCCCCCGCCGCCGGCTCCACCGCCGTGTAGCAGTCCCCTGCTGCCGAGCTGAACCGCCCTCCGGGGCGGTTTTCTTTTGCCGTGTTTCACGTGAAACATCGTCTGTGTCCGCGCCACCCCGCGCCCGGCGCAATCGACTACCCTCTTGCGCATGCCCTTCGAGATCGTCACCACCCACTTCGTGGCCCACGAGCGCGACCTCGAGGAGGCGTACGAGCTCTACCGCGAGCGCATCGAAACGAGCGGCGCTGTCATCTCCGCGGTCTCCCCTCGACCGCACCCCATCGAGGAGGAGTTCACCCTCTGGGACCTGCGCTGCCAGGCCGCGTACGACAACCTGCCCGCCCCGGACCAGATGCGGCTGTACGAGCTCAACGCGCTCGTGGACTTCGCCACCACCAACCGCGACAACGCCATCGAGAAATTCTTCTTCGAGGACCACGACGCGCCGACGCACCTCCCCGCCAGCCTCGGCGGCCTGACTGACCTCACGCTCCGCGACGAGCCGCACGGCACCCTGTCGCTCACCACTATCGTCTACCTCGGCTCACCCGAGCACATGCTGCGTGCGCAGAAGCTTTTCGACGACACCGTGGCCGACCTCAACGCCGTCGCCTACCAGCCGTACGTGGCCCCGCTTGAGGGCACGGAGCACGCGGGGCTGGTCGGTCCCCTGTGGCTTCGCGATGCCACGCTGAACATTATCGGCAAGGGCGACGGGTACTTCTCCCCCGGCAAGGACGCGTGGGCGGGGTGGTTGTTGACGTCGGATGGACCGGAGGACGTCGATAGGCAACTGCACGAACACATCGAAACTGACGCCGTGGTGATCACGCGCGCGGTGCAGGAGCCGTTTTAGGCACGAAAAAGCACCGGCGCGGAGGAAGGGAAACTCCGCGCCGGTGCTTTTTTCAGCGCCGTGGTTACGGCGTCATCTGCGGGCTCAGCGGATCAACCTGCTCCGGGGCCTCAGCGCCGCCCAGCGGCGAATCGGACACCTCGGCGCCACCCAGCGGGGAGTCGGACACCTCGGCGCCGCCGAGACCGGTGTCGCCGGAAGCGGAGCCGCCGACCGAGGAACCACCAGCGGAGGAGCCGCCAGCGGAACCGTCGGATGCGGAGCCGCCGGAGGAAGAGCCGCCGGACACCGGGTCCTCCGAGGTGATGGCGTCGGACGGGGTGACCCCGGTGGTGTCGGTGTCGCCGTCGCTGTCATTGCAGGCGGTGAGGCCGGCGGTAGCCAGCACGAGTGCGGTAGCCGATGCGGCAATACGAGTGTTTGCAGACATAATTCTCCTTCTCGTGTCGGATTCATCCCGGGGTGTCTCGCCCGGATCACAAACTTTCTACGGGGCCTGTCTGCGAAACCCTTGTGAGCCGAGGGGGAACTCTCGTACTGCTTCGTGGCAGAAGAATAACCCGGCCCCTACGCTGCGGGAACCGGGCTATTCGGGTGCGGGATTTACATCGGCAGGCCCGGCATTGCCGGGAGGGAGAGGCCCGGGATGGAGCCGGAGAACGCCGCTGCGGCGCCGAGCAGGGCAACGAGGGCGAGCGGCACACCGATC
Organism: Corynebacterium sp. HMSC034A01; assembly: GCF_001838175.1. Taxonomy (NCBI): domain Bacteria; kingdom Bacillati; phylum Actinomycetota; class Actinomycetes; order Mycobacteriales; family Corynebacteriaceae; genus Corynebacterium; species Corynebacterium sp. HMSC034A01. Next base: position 144,554 of record NZ_KV835919.1, read on the forward strand.
AGCACGCCCAGGGCGGAGGAACGGTAGTCGCTGTCCTCGTGCGTCAGGCCCTTGATGCACACGCCGGAATTGGTGGAGCTGCCCACACCAGCCTTGTCGTAGGCGTCGTCCAGAGCCTTCTGGCGGCGCTCCTTCTCCTTCTCGTTCGGGGCGCTCTCGATGTACTCCTTTGCTTCTTTCTGAGCCTCCAGGCACTTCTGGTACGCCTCAGAGGAACCCATCTTCCCCTCGCCGTCGGCAGCGTATGCCGGTGCGGTGAGGGCGGACAGGGACAGGGTTGCTGCGAGAGCAGCGGTAGTGATTCGCTGCATAATCGTCTCCTTGTGTCGGTTTGATTACCTGCCAAGGAGTTAACACGTGTCTAATAGGCGCTTTCAACCGATTCGGGGAATCGTTTTCAAAATGAGACAAAAGTGGCGGATTACGCCGGCAGTTTCGGCATACTCGGAAGGGAAACGCCCGGGACTATGCCTGCAGCCGCGGCTGCTGCGCCGAGTAGCGCCACAAGGGCGAGCGGCACACCGACCAGGACGGCGATGACGCCGCCGCGGTAGGTCGGGCTGTTGAGCATGCTCTTGATGCACACGGCGTCCGGGTTAGAAGAGCCGCCGTTCTGTCGCAGTTCTTCCTTCTCCTTCTCATTCGCGGAGCCAACCAGACCGCGGCAGTGCTGGTAAACCTCGGATGAGGTCTTCTCGTCCTCCGCCGCATGTGCCGGCGAGGCCAGGACGGACAGGGACAGTGGTGCCGCAACGGCAGCGGTGGTCATGCGCTTCATGGTGTTCTCCTTGTGTTGATCGGGTAACCCGAAGCCAGAACAACACGTGTCCACAGAATCCCGCACGGCAACTCAGCAAAATGTGTCCAAACTGAGACACGAAAAACGGCCCGCCCCACCGAGGGAACGGGCCGAGAAACGCTCAGGCGAGCTGAATTAGAACGGCAGAGCCGGGAGGGAGACACCCGGGATAGCGCCGGTGAAGGCTGCTGCTGCGCCGAGCAGTGCGACGAGGGCAACCGGGACGCCGATCAGCAGGCCCAGGATGCCGGACTTGGTGTCCGGGTTGACGATGAGCTCCTGGATGCACTCGCCGGTGGCGTTGTTGGAGCCCTTCTCCTTGCCCGGCTCAGCCTTGTCGCCGCCCTTGCCAGCGGTGGCTGCCTTGCCCTTCTCGGACTCGGCCTTCTTGCCCTCCTTGCACTTCTTGTACACCTCGGAGGATCCGACCTTCTCGCCAGCAGCCTGGTCGCCCTCAGCCTGGGCGGAGCTGCCCTGGTTCTCCTTGGCCGGGACGGTGTCGGCGTCGGCCGCGAATGCCGGGGCGGACAGTGCGGACAGGGACAGGGTTGCTGCGACGGCAGCGGTGGCGATGCGCTTCATGGCAATCTCCTTTAAGTAAATCGGGTACCTGCCAGTGATCTGACAAGTGTAAAAGTCGTATCGCCCACCCGTCACATTGCGTTACACGGGGTTACCCTGAACACATGCCAAAGATGAAAGAGATTGCTGCTGTCCTCGGTATTTCCACACTTGTGGGCCTTGGTGGCGCGGGTGCCGTCTACAGCGCCATCGACGTCCCTGAGCGCGACCAGTTCACCGTCCAGGCAGCCGGTGCGCCGAGCGCGACTATCGACGACCCGCAGGACGTCCTCACCCCCGAGGACGAGCAGCGCCTCCAGCGCGACACCGCCAACATCAACGCGGCCGACGTGGTCACGGATTTCCACTACATGGTGTTCAAAACCAACCACGAGAACATCCTCGACGACGTTGAGGAGCTGCTGCGCTCGCAATACCCGGAGCTGATCGACCAGTCCAAGGGTGAAAACGGCCGCCCCGCCGACGGCGTGCTCATCGTGGGCGTCGGCCTGGATCCGCGCCAGGCGTTCATCTACGGCGGCGACGATGTCACGCAAGAGCTCATGCTTGACGACGACTCGTATCGCGAATCCCTGCTGGATGCCATGAAACCCGGCGTGAACGAAGGCAACATTCCCTCCGGCCTGTTCCGCACGGCGAACCTGGCCATGGACGCGGATGGGCTCTCGGATAGGAAGTTCAGCGACGCAGAGAACGACCGAGGCGGGGCGATTATTGGCGCAGGCATGGGCGGGTTCGGCGCTTCCACCGCGGTTGGTGCGGGTGTGGTGGCGGTGCGGAGCAATCGTCGTAAGGCAATTGCGAAGGCCCGCGAGGACTACGAGCTTGTCACCCACGAGTACACCCGCCTCGCGGGCCGCCTGGACGAGGTGGATGTGCGGGCGAACTCGCTGTCCTCGGCGTTCGCGGACGAGACGCTGCGCCGCCAGTGGGCCGAAGTGCGCGACCGCTTCCTGGGCATGAACGAGCTGGTCCACGGCGCGCAGGGGCTGAGCTCGATCAACATGGACGACGACAAGGACGTGTATAAGCACCGCAAGCAGCTTGCGGACGCCGCCGAGTCCGTGGACCACGTCTCCAACGCCGAGGACAACATCGACCGCCTATTCGGCGTTGAGCACGGCGATCCGGCCACGCGCCGGGCGGACCTGAGCACGATCCGTGAGGACATGCTGCGCGCCCGCACCGAGGTGAAGGATGCCGGGCTGCGCCAGGAGCTGGACTATTTGATGCAGCGGATCGAGGCGCTGGACGCCAACCCCTCCTCCCCCACCTTCGTGGACGACTTCGTGCGCGTGTTGGGCGATTACCGCGTGATCCTGGACCAGGTGAAGAAGAAGCAGTTCAGCGACGTCAAGGAACGTGAGAAGCTCACCGCGCCGGCGGTCTACGAATCCGGGTTCTGGTACGGCGGGTACGTCCCGTACGTGCACATGCACGCCTGGCACGAGTCCAACGTGAAGGCGGATCAGGCGGCATCCTCGAGCAGCAGCTCCGTGTCTTCCTCGGGATTTAGCGCCGGGGGTGGCAGCTCCCGCTTCTAAAAGAGTGATTTGCCCCACTTTTTGGATTTCAACTTTCCTTTAATCAATCCGTGCTTATACTTAGACGCGGAGAAATTCGAAGCGCGGCCCGCCACCTAGAACACGAGGTGGCGGGCCACTTCTTTTTGGTGGGGGCATCGGGTTAAAACGCCAAAGAATAGCGGAATCCCCTCCGCCTACTCGCACTCTAAATGGGGGGGTGGGTGAGTGCTCAACCGGTCTCGGGGGGGGGATGGACCGTGGGCGGAGGGGCCCAAAAGCGAATATAGACTATCGCCACCAGTGTGTCTACATGTAGCGCGAAAAAGTTTCTCGGTGCAGGTGGGAGGGGGCTATGGGAAGATAGCCGGCATGACCATCCAGGCCCGGGCGCTGACGTATAAGCGTGAGAAGGAGCAGTCGGCCGCGATCCGGCTGTTGCACGCGGACAACGCCCCGGTGCTGCTGGCGGTAGTGGCGGAGCACTTCCCACGCGGCGCAGAGGCGAGGCCGGCGGAGCAGCTCTACCAGCTCATGGCGGACGACTTTGCAGTGCTGCGCGGCACCTTCGAGCTCCCGAAAACACCGCAAGCGTACTGCAACGACTGGGTCAAAGCCGGGTGGCTCGTGCGCAAGTCCGGCACCAAAGAGACGGGCGAGACGCTCGAGCCTAGCGAGCAGGCGCTCACCGCCCTGCACATGATGGACAGGGTCAGTGCGCCGAGATCGGCGGTGACGGCGAGCCGGGTGGCGTCGATAAGCAATGCCCTGCAAGCGCTCGCGCGGGACACGGACCCGGACATCGATTCGCGCCTGAAGCACCTCGAGGCCGAACGCACCCGCATCGAGGCGGAGATTGAGCAGGTTGAGCGCGGTGAGTTCGAGCTGCCCTCCCCTGCGACCGTGCGCGAACGGGTGGGCGACATCTTGGGCCAGGCGAGCGCGATCCCGGGCGACTTCGCCCGCGTGCGCCACGAGCTGGAAACGCTGAATTCGCAGCTGCGCCGCCAGCTGCTGGACCCGGAGGGCTCGCGAGGCGACGTGCTGGACGAGATCTTCGCCGGCGTGGACCTGATCGGCGAATCCGACGCAGGCAGAAGCTTCAACGCGTTCTACTCGCTGGTGGTGGACCCGGAGCGCGGCGCGTGGCTGGACACGTGGATCGGGCAGGTGCTCGAGCGCGCGGACAACGCGGCGATGACGGCAGAAGAGCGCGCGCAGTTCCGCACCCTGTTCCGCGACATGGAGGACGCCGGCTACGAGGTCAACCGCATGATGACGCGACTGGCCCGCAACTTGCGCAACTACGTGGCCAGCGAGCAGTTCGCCGAGGACCGTCGCATGATCGAGCTGTTGCGCGACACCCGCAAGCTCGCCGCCGACGCTGCGGAGCGCGAGGAGCTTTCAGCCACGCACAAGATGGACACGCCCTTGCAGCGCATCGGCATGCAGATCGCCTCGGTGGCGCAGATCAAGCTCGCGGACCCGGGCGCGGAGGTCATCACCACCGAGGTGGAGGCGTTCGAACCCGGAGAGGGCGACGCGGAGGCGCTCTACCAAGCGGTGCGCGAAAGCGAGATCGATTTGGAGGAGCTGATTGCGGCGGTGGGTGAGACGGTTGGGCGGGCCGGAGGGGCGTCGATAGGCAAGGTGCTCGAGCGCCACCCCGCCACCCAGGGCTTGGGGTCGGTGGTGGGCCTTGTGTACCTGGCCCTCAAGCACGGGGTGCAGCAGGACGGCAGCGAAGAGGTGCGCTTCGAGGAGGACGATGGCAGCATTCGCTTAGCGACGGTCCCGCGGTGGCACTTCGACGCGGAAGCAGTAAAGGAGATGCAATGACGGAACCGCTGTGGACGGGCGACACAGGCACCCTGTCCGAGGAAACCCGGCGCGCCCTGGTGGACCTGCTGAAAGGCCCGCTGATCACCGCGGACCGGAAGAAGGAGACGTGGCACGCCATCACCACGGACACTGAGGCGCTGCGCTCGCGGCTGCACGACGTGTTTTTGGAGCTGGTGGTGGACGAGGACGCCGGCATCGCGTTCACGCGCCACGTCCGCCCGGACAACGAGGACGTGAAGGTGCCGCCGGTGCTGCGCACCGAGGCGCTGACGCACCTGCAAACCGCGATTTTGCTGCAGCTGCGCCACGAGCTGGGCATGTCCACGCCGGGCGAGCGCGTCGTGGTGGGCGAAGACGAGCTGTACGGCGCCATCAGTTACGTCCGCGCGGTGGACAACCGAGACGAGTCCGGGTTTAAGAAGCGGTTCACCGCGGCGGTGAACACCATCCGCAAGTACAGCCTGCTCACCGACACGGAGACCGAGGGCCGCTGGGAGGTCTCCCCGGTGCTGCGTCACATCTTCGACGCGGACACGGTGCACGCGCTGCGCGAGGAGTACCTGCGCCTGGCCCAGGAAGGGGATAAGCAGTGACAGCACAATTTCGTCTGGCGCGCGTGCAGCTGGTCAACTGGGGCACGTTCGACGGCTACTACGACATCCCCGTCGGCCAGCGCGGGTTTTTGATCACCGGCGCGTCCGGCTCGGGCAAGTCCACACTTATCGACGCGTTTTCCGCCGTGCTCGTCCCTCCCGGGAAACTGCGTTTCAACGCCGCGGCCCAGCAAGAAACAGGCCGCGACAAGGGGCGCAGCCGCGTGTCTTACATCCGCGGCGCTTGGCGACGCAGCGAGGACCCGGCCACCGGCGAGATCCGCAGCCAGTACTTGCGCTCCGGGGCGACCGCCAGCATCGTCGCGCTGACCTACCGCGCCGGCAGCGAGGTGCTCACGCTCGCGGCGATCTACCGCTTGAACGCGGGCCAGCAGCAGGAAGCGCAGGTGAAAACGCTCTACGGCATTTTCCCCAGCGAGGTGGACGTGGACGGGTTTGTGCCGTTGCTGCAGAACTCCCTGGACAAACGCAAACTGGAGGCGAAGTACAAGACCGCTGGCGTGACGTTCACGGAGCAGTACTCCGTGTTTGCCAACCGCTTCCGCTCCAAGCTGGGCATCGGTAGCGAGGAAGCGCAGATGCTGCTGCACCGCACGCAGTCCGCGAAGTCCCTGTCCAGCATGGACGAGCTGTTCCGCAACTACATGCTGGACGTACCGGGCACGTTCCAGGTCGCGGAAGATGCCGTGGCCACGCACGAGGACCTGCGCCAGGCGTACGAGCGGCTCGAGGACGTCCACCAGCAGATTGAGACGCTGGCTCCCCTGCCTGGGCTGAACACCAAGCTCAAGGATGCGCAGGCCACGCAGGAGAACACCGCCGCGCTCTCCGCGGCCCTGCCGCACGTGCGGCGCGCGATTGAGGCGAAGCAGCTGAGCGAGCGTATCGACGTCAGCTCCGCCCAACTCGCCGCCCTCGAAGTGCAGACGCAATCCCTCTCTGCGAGGAAGGAAGTGCAGCAGGAGGCGGTGCAGCGCGCGGCGGTGCAGCGGGAGCAGGTGGCCGGTCAGAGCCTGGGTGAGATCGAGCGCAACATCGCCCGTGAGGAGCACGAGCTTGTTGCGCGGGGCGCGAAGCTGCGCGAACTGGCGGCTCTGGTGCAGTTGGACGGTGCGCTGGACACCGAGCGCTTCGCGGAGCTGAAGGCCCAGGCCTCGGCGGAGCTGGCGGCCGCGCCGGAGCAGGAGGAGCGCCTGCGCGAACAGTGGTTCAAGGCCCGAAGCGAACACGAGAGGTGTGCTGGCGCGGAGGCGGCGGTGGAGGCGGAGTTGGCGTCGTTAGGCAACCGCTCCTCCAACATTGACCAGCGCTACGTGGAGGTGCGCGCGCAGCTGTGCGCGGATACCGGGCTGACGGTGCGCGAGCTGCCGTACGTGGGCGAGCTTATCGACGTGCTGCCCGAACACGCCGAATGGGAACCCGTGATCCAGCGCCTGCTCGGCGGGTTTGCCGCGACCCTTTTGGTGCCGGCGGAGCGTGAGCGCGAGGTGAGCGGTTGGGTCAACGGGCGGCACCTGGGGATGCGGCTGGAGTACCGCACCGTGCCCGAGGGCGTGGAAGTCCCGCGCGGGCCGAGGAACCCGCAGAGCCTGTTTCACAAGGTGCGCGTGGTGGAGCACCCGATGCGCCCGTGGCTGATGCGCATGCTGGCCACCACCTTCGACTACGCCCTGGTGCGCACCGTGGACGAGCTGGAGAGGCAGACCCAGCGCGCGGCCACCATCGACGGCTTGGAGCGCAACCCGGCCGATAGGACCGGCTCCGCCAGGTACGTGAAGAACGACCGGCTGCGCCTGGGCGAGCGGCGCAACTACCGCCTCGGCTCCTCCAACCACGCAAAGGTGGAAGCACTCCGCGCGGAGCTTGCGAAGGCGAAACGCGCAACGACGGCGGCGGGCAACCGTCTGGCGGAGGCACAGCGCAAGCAGGAGGCGCTGGCCAGCGACGTTGCTAAGGCTCGGGATATTGCCGGCATGGAGTGGGCCAGCGTGGACACCGCGAGCGTCGAGGAGCAGTTGGCGGGGCTGCGCGCTGAGCTTGAGCGGCTCACCTCCTCCCCCGAAGCCAAGGAGCTTGAGCGGGCGTGGCGTGAGGCCTCCGACACGCTGAAGGCAACCGAGCAGGAGTTGCGCGGCGTGCGCGACGAGCTCGCCGTGGCCAAGCGGGCGCTGCAGGACGACCAGGCGCGGCTGAAGCGGATCGAATTGGAGCACGTGGAGGTGGACCCGGCGCTGGCGGCAGAATTGGAGGCGATGCTGGCGGCCACCACGCGCCGCCTGACCCCGGAGAATTTGAGCGACAGCGCCTTCAAGGTCACCGCGCAGCTGGACGCGCAGGCGAAGCAGGCGGCGAAGACGATCACGGAGTCCAGCAACGCCGTTGTGAACATCCTGTCCAACTACAAGTCCCAGTGGTCCGCGGAGTCCGCGGAACTGCAGGCCACGGCCGATTTCGCCGGCGAGGCCATCGCGCGGCTGGAGATGCTGCGCTCGGACCGCCTGCCGGAGTTCCGCGGCCGCTTCCTGGACCTGCTCAACGGCCAGTCCGTGATGCACCTGAACACGATTTACAAGGAGCTGCAGCGCGCGAAGGGCGACATTGAGACCAACCTGGGCCCCATCAACGCGTCGCTGCGCCGCTCCCCCTACACCGAGGGGCGCTACCTGCAGATTGAGGTCCGCGACAACCGCGACCGCGTCGTGCGCGACTTCCTGCAGGACCTACGCGAGGCGACCGCCGGCAGCCTGAGCGAGGCGGACGAGAAGACCGCCATCGAGCGCTACCACCGCCTGGCCAAGATCATGGACCGCCTCGGCTCCTCCGAGCGCGCCGACCGCAGCTGGCGCACCGTCGTGCTGGACACCCGCCGCCACGTGAAGTTCGTGGGCAACGAGGTGGACGCCGAGGGCACTGTGCACAACACCCACGTGGATTCCGCGTCGTTGTCAGGCGGCCAGGCGCAGAAGCTTGTGTTCTTCTGCCTCGCCGCGGCGCTGCGTTACCGCCTTGCGGGCGTGGACGCGGACGTGCCCCGCTACGCCACCGTGGTGCTCGACGAGGCTTTCGACCGCGCCGACCCCGTGTTCACCCGCACCGCGATGGACGTGTTTGAAAGCTTCGGTTTCCATATGGTGCTGGCCACGCCGATGAAGCTGATCAAGACTCTCTCCCCTTACGTCGACGGCACCATCGTGGTCCACTACACCGAGGACCCCGTCGCGCGTTCCACCTTCGAGTTCATTGATACCCATGCGTCTGCCTGACCAGCTGCCCGTCAAGTTCAACATGGAGCTTTTGCTTCTCGACGAACCTTCGGCCACCTCCGTTCCCCTGCATCCCCCAACACGCGCGCAGGTGCTTGCCGACGAAGCCGCCGCCCGCGATTTCGTCCGCGCCTGGCAGGCATGGGAGCCAGCCGAGGAGGTGGAGTGGGTCACCCGGTCCTGGGCGGGTCTGGGCAAACAGGACGTGCCCGTGCGTGTGACGTTGAGCGGGTGGGACCGTATCGCGGAGGTGGCCGGCCGCGCCGGGGAGGTTGCGCTGGCCCGCGAGCGGTTCGCGGTGTTGGTTGGGGTGTTCCCGGAGTGGCCGGAGTTCCGGGAGCGGGCGGCGCACTTGTGGTCGTCGTGGCTGGCGTTGGAGGATGATGACTTCACCCGCCTGTGCCTCGCTCTGCGATGGTTTCACGTGAAACCATCCTCCGGTTTGCGCGCCCGCGCCGTGCCCATCGAAGGCCTGGACACGAAGTGGATCGCCGCCCACCGGAGGTTGCTACAGCGCCTGCTCGAGGTGGCTGACCTGGGTCTTGCCGAGGGCGACCGGATGATGCGCGTGCGATTCTTAGATGGCTCGCTTGCGCCCGCTGCGGGGTTGCTCGATGTGGCCGTGCCGTTCGGGTCATTGGATTTGCCGGACGGTTTGTTGGTGATCGTGGTGGAGAACAAAGAGACGTTCTTGGCCCTCCCCCAAGCTCCCGAGGGTTCGGGCGCGGTCCTGGTGTGGGGCTCCGGGTACACCGCCGGCGCGCTGCCAGAGCTGCCGTGGGTGCGCGCGGCGCGCCGGGTCCTGTACTGGGGTGACGCGGATGCGGACGGCTACGCCATCCTCAACGCGCTGCGGTCGCGGCTGACTGGCGAGGGTTCTTTGGTTCCCGTGGTTAGCGTGGCCATGGACGTGGACACGGTGCAGCGTTTCCTGCATCTCGCGGTGGCCGACCCCGGCGACACGACCCGGGTGCTCCCCCACCTCACCGACGACGAGGAACGCGCCCGCCGGTTCCTGGTCGCCTCCGGTGCGAAGCGCCTGGAGCAGGAGCGCGTGTCGTTGGAGTGGGCGTTGGCGATGCCGGAGTTCGCGGCGGTGTGGGGTGGTACCGTGGGCGGTACCATTGCCGACGCAGGAGTAGACGATGACTGAACGCTTGTCGGATAAATACACCTACCAAACCTTCTGGTCTGAAGAGGACGGTGAGTACGTGTCCACCGTTGCCGAGTTCCCGTCCTTGAGCTGGCTCGATGAGGACGCCCAGCGGTCAAGTGCTGGACTACGGAAGCTTGTCGCCGAGGTAATCGCAGACATGCAGCAAACCGGTGAACCTATCCCCCAGCCGTTCGGTCAGCGCGTAGCGCCTTGAGAGCCTTACGGGCAGTCGACTTTGTCAACGAGGTCTGAAAAGTAAACGATCGTAACCGCTGAGCTGCATTATCGGATTAGCTAAGATCACCCCCTAGTAGCTCTGAATCGAGAGGATGCATGGGGTCATGATCGAGGCATTGAAAACTGCTTTAGCTAACGACAGCCGATTTATTGATGAAAATGGAAACTTGTTGAGGTCTGCGGTCGTCAACGCCGCCCTCTCTATGGATGCGAAGTTAATTCAAGTGCTCATGTCAGCACCGGAATTGAAGGCCAATTTCTTCACCCATGTGGATGGGATTGAAGTGTTCGACAAGCAGAAGTTCATATGGGCGGTTGAATCCAAAGAATTTCTCCCTGACAGTTACACAAGATTTAGAAACAAAGTTGGTCTCGCCGATTCGAATGGACGATTTGTCAGCTCGAGTAACGATGTTTCCCTCGTATGGCCGTTTGCCGATTGCATCCTGGAAGGGGGGATGACGCATGAAGAAGCTGAGCGTAAAGAAATATTCTACAACGAAACCTTGGCACCAGACCAAATTACGGCGCTATTGGAGCCAAAAGCGCTGAAGAGAGCAATTCGCTACTCGAAAGACGGTGCAATCCCAGCGAAGAGTTTCGACCCGGATAGAGACAATCTGATTCTTCGGGGAAATAATTTGCAAGCTTTAACCACTCTCAAAGCAAATTACGAGAATGGATTTGAGCTAATTTACATTGACCCCCCCTACAACACTGGTGACGATTCCTTTCGCTACAACGATCGCTTTTCAAGATCGACTTGGCTGACATTCATGAAAAATCGTGTTGAGCAGGCAGTCCCCCTGATGTCTGAAAATGGTGTGCTTGCTATCCAAATTAGTTTCCACCAGGGTGCGTACCTACAAGTCCTCCTCGATCAGGTGGCTGGAATTCATCATCTGATGTCTATGCACGTTTTGGTTCGCCACCCTGACCGAAGTCTCACGGGCGATAAGTCCTTTAACGACGTGATGGAAATGGTACTTCTTTATTCAAAGAGTCCCAACCGCAAGATGCCGAAAAAAGTGACACCCAAAGACCCGGGAGAATACGGTTTAGAGGTGGAAATCTTTGGGGAGGGCCAAAAAGAAATGGTTGGTGGCAAGGAAGTAACAATTTTTCAGCCCAATGAATGGCGGCTTGAAAAGGTCGAGCCGAATGCGTCTGCGCTTAAATCCATCAGTATCCGAGGTAGCCTTCGCGAAGGAAATTCCTCGGGAAGATTCTATGTAGCACACATTGAACCTCAGGCTGGCAGCATGGAGCCAACGACGTTGATCCGAGTTCCCGGAATTGGAGATGATGGACGGGGATATCGGTACTTCATGACCCCAAAAAAGGGAAATAAGAACGGGACCTATTTTCAAGGAATGCCACAGTCGTCTTCGACGACTGAAACGCCCTATGCAAATTTCCAGAATTTTGTAGATGAATTCAACAATGTTGCTGGCGAGGGGGGCGTCAGCTTCCGGAAAGGAAAGAAGCCCGAGAAGCTCATTGCCTTTCTAATTGAACTGTTCACAGTGCCGGGACAGAAGGTGTTGGATTACCACTTGGGCTCTGGAACCACCGCTGCCGTCGCCCATAAAATGGGGCGGCGCTATGTCGGTGTTGAGCAGATGGATTACATCGAGACGCTTGCTGTCGATCGATTGCAACAGGTGATCGCTGGTGAGACCACGGGGATATCCGGTGAAGTCAATTGGCAGGGCGGAGGCGAGTTTGTGTACTGCGAAATGGCCGAGCTCAATCAAAAGGCCATGCAGGAGATTCAAGAGTCCCAGACAACTGATGAGCTCTTAAGCGTTCTTGATCAATTGGTCCAACGTGGGCTTCTCCGCCCAGAAGTACTGCCTTCCAGTCTTCAACAGAATCTTGGAGACTTTGAGGAACTGCCCTTCGGTGATCAACAGAGGATCGTAGCGGAAGTCGTCAACAAAAATCGACTGTACATTCCCTATCTGGAGATCGATGACCCTGAATACGCATTGTTAGATGAAGACAAAGCTTTTACTAGAAGTTTCTTTGGATCGGAGGCTCAATGATGGCTGCTCGTTCTTCACGCTTTCTCTATGAGGAACTCGACACGCTTGTTCAACATGGTGCCTCTGTTACCGAGCTTCCCAGTCATATCAATTTGAATCTAGCGAGCGGTGTGATTCTTAGAGATTACCAGGAGGCCGCGATAAAGAACTTCCTAACCTATGTCGGGTCGCCTTCGCTGAGGAAGAATAAGCAACTCCATACGCTCTTCCACATGGCAACTGGATCAGGAAAGACCGTGATAATGGCGGCGCTCATTCTCCAGCTGTACACCATGGGGTACCGCCGTTTTATATTCCTCGTAGACCGGAAAGCTATCGTCGAGAAGACCCGACTGAACTTCCTTGATTCGTCTGCGAGTAAGTACCTTTTCGCCCACTCGGTCATTATTGATGGCAGAAAAGTTCCGATTCAAGAGGTTAGAAACTTCGCGATTGTTGACGAAGAAGCAATCAACATATGCTTCGATACAGTTAGCGGGTTCCACAGTGCTCTGGCGCTTCCCAAAGAGAACGGGCTATCGCTTGACGATTTTGCCGATCACAAAGTTGCGATCCTTGCGGACGAAGCCCATCACGTCAACACAATGACTAAGAACGCATCGAAGGACGAAACTGAGAATGAGCGTTCTTGGGAGTATTCGGTTCAGCAGGCATTTGCTCAGAACTCACAAAACGCCCTTCTGGAATTTACCGCTACCGCTAACCTGAAGGACGACAACGTTCTGGCTAAGTACCGCGATAAAATCGTCTACAATTTTACTCTCGCGGAGTTTAGGGAGTCCGGTCGCACCAAAGAATTCCAAAATTTTCAGTCAGGTGCGACACCTTGGCAGCGAGTGCTCATGGCGCTCGTTTTGAGCGAGTATCGGCGATCCTTGGCAGCTGATGCGCGCCTCTTCCTCAAGCCTATTGTGATGGTAAAGGCGGATACAATCAATGCTTCGCATGAGTTCCGAGAGGAATTTTTCGAGCGACTGTCTTCTGTCACCCCTCGAGAGATTCTGGCTTTAGACGGCGGATCTGGGATCTTCAGTACAGCAGTCGAATACTTTAAGTCCCAAGATAAGTCCCTCGAAAGCCTCGTCCTGAAGCTGAGACTTGCGTTTGATGTTGACCGTACATTGGCTATCGATTCTAAGACAGCGACGGAAGACGCGTCCGTTCAAATTGCAGTCAACACTTTGGAAGATGAGTCCAACCCTTACCGGCTAGTGTTCGCTGTGGATAAATTGAACGAAGGCTGGGATGTTCTCAATCTTTACGACATTGTCAGGCTCTCGCAGACCAAGAGAGGTAAGTCGTTTACAACTCGAGAAGCACAGTTGATCGGGCGCGCCGCACGGTACAACCCATTTGTGGTTGAAGAGGGGCAAGAAGCTGGCAAACGAAAATATGATGGGGATATTGAAAATCCGTTTCGTGTCCTTGAAACGATGTATTTCCACTCGATCGAGGACTCGGAGTACATCAGCGATCTGCGCCGTACTCTCACCACCAATGGGTTGATCAATCCCGACCTCTTTACTGTTACTTACCGTTTGAAGGATGAGTTCAAAAAAACAGACTTTTGGCATAATGGCCTTGTCTTCAGCAATCGGCGAATTGAGAGACGCAGTAAGACAGCCGCACTACCCCACCGGTTGCGAATCGAAGAGGCAACTGTCACCCCCTTCAGTGGCGATTCTCGGGTCGTGGATCTGCTTACGTCTAAAACTGATGCTGGGATAAGCAGCCATATGAAGCCCCATACTTTTAGATTCGATGAAATTCCGTTGAACCTGCTAATTGGCACCCTGGACGAGTTCACGAACTTGCGCTTCGCGAAGCTAAAGGAGTTCTTTCCGGATTTGGCTGGAATTCGAGAGTTTCTTGTTGGGGATAGTTATTTGGGCGCCGCTAAAGTTCACATCCGAATCCCCGACGGTTATGCAATCTGTGCACGCGATCTGCGCCAAGGTATCCGCCAAGTACTGGAGGGTGTGGCTAAATATCTCGATTCCTCTAATGCCCAATATGAGGGTAGCCGGGAGTTCGTCGCCCAGCCGATTAGAGAGGTTCTGAGAGATAAGACGCTCAACCTGAAGGAACGCCATCAGGATGGATTAGGCATTTCGCAGCGCGAGGTTTCTGATGCCAACCTATTTTTGGATTTGGAAGCCGAGGATTGGTACGTGTTTAACGATAACTACGGCACCACCGAAGAAAAGCATTTTGTTCGCTACTTGAGTGGCATTATGGAATCTCTACAGGAAGAGTACCAAGAAGTCTTTTTGGTCCGAAACGAGCGCTTCGCCGAGCTTGCAATCTACGAATTTGAAACTGGCGAACGTTTCGAGCCAGATTTTCTATTATTCCTGCGTAAGAGTAACGGAGAAGACTTTAGCCAAGAGCAGATATACGTCGAACCCAAAGGCCAGCATTTGCTCGAGCAAGATGCGTGGAAAGGACAATTTCTCGAGAAAATTGAGTCTGAAGCGCGTCTCGTGAAAACTTACGTAGACAGTCGTGATTACCGTATTTTCGGTGTCCCTCTTTATTCCCATGCTGACTCAACTCAGGCATCTAAGGTAGAGGAAGCGTTTCGTGAGATAGCTTCTAATGCATCTCGAAGGAGCCTTCAACACAGGTGATCAGAGAGATGGCTAAATATGGTTGTTAGGTGCTAGCCCAAGACTCTCCGTCGGGACACGGAGAGCATCATTCCTAAATCTGTCCTGTCCCACGCAGGAAGTCGATTATTTGTTCGGCACCAGTCTCCCAGTTGGTGATCCGGGGGCCCGCGACGTCTTGGTTATACGGCTGGTCGTAGACGAAAGTGGGGATGTTCATCTCGCGCAGGCTGTCAACGTTCTCGGGTGCGTCGTCGATGTACACGTGCGCACCAACCGAGTCCTTCAGGCCCGTGAAGCAGAGGGACATGTACGGAATGTTCATGCGGTCCAGCCAGGCTGCGGTGTCTGACACCACCTTTGCGTGAGACCCGCCGAAGATCAGCCGGTGTGTCACCACGCGGATATGCGCGCCAGCGGCCGCGATCTTGCGCATCGCTTCAGGTGCCCCAGGGATGGGTTCGAGATCGCGGTAAAGGCCCTGCGCCACTGCCGCTTTGTGGTGCCCTAGGAAACCTTCGACGGTGTCGAAGCCCCAACCCGCGCGGTGCAGGGAGTAGACCTCGGGGTCCGGGAGCGTCGCTGGATCGACACCGCGCCGCTCGGCGACCACAGCGCGGATGCCATTGGTGTAATCGGCACACACCCCGTCGAGGTCCAAGCCAACGATGGCTCGGCCGCGGAAGGTTCTCTGGTTATCCTGAAGCTCAATCATGGTGCTTCCTTCTGCCCGCAATCCGGTTCATTATCTGGTTTAGGCACTTTAGCTGCCACCTCCGACGCAGTCGCCTGCAAATCTCGCAAGTAGTCGCGAATATCGAATTTGCCTGCGTAGAACCAGCAGTACCGGTCGGTCAGATACTCCACATCCCATGCGCCGGTTTCCATAACCGAGATAGCTTCGCGCTGGAGCGTGCCGTCGAGAAGCACACTGCGAATGATGTACTCCTTGTTCTCGTAATCGTGGTTGCAGAAGCGTTCGTACTTGTGCACCCAGATCAGCACCAACACCGCATGGACGAGGATGACCACCAGCAGGAACCCGATGATGATGTCGTAAGGCGGATAAACATGCTGAGGGCGTCCCGGACGGCACTTCGGTGGCCCATTGCTCTCATCCAGCAGCATCGCCACTAGGGGGAGAAGAAAGACCAGCATGGAGACCACGGCGCTCCAGACCACATGAAGTTTGGCCGTGGCATGGATCTCGCGGGCGAGCCGGTGGGTGCCGGTGGTGAACCACATAAAACCGAACAGCGCAAGCAGGAGCGGTAACGCGATGGCGTTGATGTCCAGAAGATTGCCCAGATCCAGCACACCGCTCCACAACACCCGGTCTGCGAACATGAGGCAGGCTGCTGCAGACGAAAGGAGCATCAGCCATGCCGCAGCCAACGGCGATGCCCCCAGGGTCGGCGCGAACCACACTCGCAGCCATTCCAGGGACCGCTCAGGCGACGGGTTGTACACGTGCACCCGCGACTGCGAGGGGCGCGACGTGCCGTGCAGATGCCGCTTCCCCATCCTGTGGCGGAAGCGATCGAGCATCTGCTTATCGACGGCTCCGCTCTCCCCTCCCCCAGGCACAATCAACCGCTTACAGGATGGTGTGCCGGGTTCGAGGTAGCCGCGGGCCTCGGGCACCGAGAACTCGCCTTCCAGGTCATCTTCGTGGGTGACTAGGCCGTACATGGCGATCAGATTGGCGCCTTCGGGAGGCTGGATCTCCAAATGCGTACTCGACGCGGTGAGGGTGGAGTACGCGAGGTTCATTGATCCAGCCCAGTCCTCCGGTCCGGACGTGTACGGGATGATCCTCTTCGGGCGGAGACGAACGTTTGAGCGTTCCGTGAGGCGTTCTAGTTCATCGCTGACCCGCCGGATCTTCCGGTTGTTCTTCTCCTTCTCGTTGACCTGCTCGTGTTCGGTCGACTCCT
Source organism: Corynebacterium sp. HMSC034A01 (assembly GCF_001838175.1). Lineage (NCBI taxonomy): Bacteria > Bacillati > Actinomycetota > Actinomycetes > Mycobacteriales > Corynebacteriaceae > Corynebacterium > Corynebacterium sp. HMSC034A01. The sequence goes on from NZ_KV835919.1 coordinate 161,164, forward strand.
TGAGGTTGGGGTTGCTTAGGAACTCTTTCTCCGCCTCCTCCGGGTCATTGAAGCTGGATTGCTCGGCATCGCAGGTGAGTTTTGCTAACGCGCGGCGGGGAACCACGTTGTTTCCCGTACCCGTCCAAACAGCATCCGCATCGACAACGACGGAGAACAGATACGAGATGCTCATGGTCGACAGCAGGCAGCACATGATCTCGAGGCAACGGAGTGCGTGTTCTTTGTCCGCGTAGCCAGAGCTCATGGACAACGCATGAAGGATGGCGAGGGCCAGGCACTGCACCGGCAACGAAGAATCGAGGACGCTCCTCTCTTCGAGGTTGGTCCCGTCTACAACCACCTTGCCGCCCGGGATCAGCTGGCCCGCTTCTAGTACCCAGAACGAGAGGTCGATATCCGCCACGGTCAGATGGGGGTCGGGTTTGCTGCGTTGGTGCGACGCTGCGAGCGCGAGTGCAGCGAAGAGCTGGTGGCGGTGACCTTCTTGCACCGGGTAGACCAGATCCTCGAACTCCGCCGATGGGTGGCAGCGCAGGTCGTAGATGATGTCCAGGATGCCCTGCCTAATCAGCAGATCCGCCTGGCGTTCGGTCCAGGGGACGTCGAGGACCTCGAGGAGGCGCTGAGATAGCGAGAGCTCGTCGGCAAGCAATCTCAGCGCTTGAAACGGTAGGTGCCCGTTACGGCTCATCTGCATTGAGGAGGTGGATTCGCCGTTGAACTCCAGGTCGAGGTTGATCAGCATGCCCTTGCGCAGGAACGTCAGGGGGACCATGACCTGGTCGCTGCCTTTGCCATAGCGAAGAGCTTCTTCATGCGGCAGCTCGAAGTCGAAGCTGAGGCGGCGGCGGGTCTGCCCGTTGGCAATGAGCTGGAGGGAGTCGACTCGGCGGCGCATCCACTGCCAGTCCGAGATCATCGGGAGCACCGCGGCCGCAAGCTGGTCGTCCGGTTCTGGGATGGGGTGAAATCCCCCGGACCGTGAATCTCTGGGCAGAGATGAGAGCTTGGCCAAAGCAGCATCTTCTTCGGCCCAGCCGGCGGTGACCGTGCGGTTCACCTCCAACGGGAGCACCTGCGTCACAGTCTTCTCGGCCTGATCCTGAATGAGCTGAGCAAGGGTGATTTGCTCGGACACTGGAGGCGCGGTTGCTGTCACGCCTGGGTTTGCGGGGCTCGGGCTGTGCGACATGCGGTGAAGTTTAGAGTGCGGGAGGCTGCGCTGCCTGTAAGCGAATGCACTGACGGAGCACGTACATTGTGCTCTACGCACACCACGTCCTCTGCGGCGAATGCCGTGGCGGCGTGGTTTTCTTTTCGAGCCGGGGGTAAATCGGATGAAATACAGCAAACCTCACCCGACTCTCGACCAACAGTTTCAGCTATCCGCAGACCGTGGCCTGGATAATGATGACTGGGAGCTAAGGAAGGCTGACCTCGCGCGAATGCGGTACACGACCACGTGATAGCGACCTAGGTGCACACCAGCTCTGGTTTTCAAAATATCGCGGCCAGCTAGAACGGTCTTCTGGTGAAGACTTTATGAAGCACCACAAGGCACGGTACGGGGAAGCGTTACCCGTCTGGATCGTTATGGAAATCATCGACTTTGGCAGCGTTACTCATCTTTTCAAGTTCTTGCCGGTAGCGACCAAGAATACGATTGCTCGAAACTATGGAGTAACTCAAGGCACGGTATGTTTAGACCACGTATTTAGTAACGGTGTGGTGGGTTTCGAGTAACGCTCGGGTGGGTACCGAGTAACAGCCGGGCCAGTGCGCCTTAAACGTATCCCATTGGTCCTCCTAGCTGTCCGCTCAGCCGGATTCGACGTGCTGAGCTACGAGCTGGCGAAGCAGCACGTAGCAGCGGAACCGCGGCCCGGCCCGAAAGGAGGGACCGGGTAGCAACTGAGTATTGGCCGTGCGCAACCGGCCTCGTGATCAACTACACCACGACTCTACATGCAGAGCGTGGTGTTTTGTGCTGCGAGAGCTTCACTGGCATTTTGGAACGGGGAAGTGCGAACGCTGCTGGCTCGAGCAGATTTGGCGAAGAGTCCAGCCTCTCCTCTTAGCACAAGAATTGAGGTCGCCCGGCAGTCGATCACAACGGGCGTCTCTGACAATGTCGGCGCACTGAGGGGCGCGTCACCAGAACACTGTTCCGGACTGTTACTGGATGCTCACCAACCCGTTACTCGATGCCCACCACGGTGTTACTAGATGCGGCCACACAACACACGGTATTCGAGGGTCTGGAATCGAGTGATGGTGACGAAGCCGCGCATTCCTGGTGAGAGTGCAATTGGCTCTGAGGTGCATCATCTGAAGTAAGCTCAGTCAAACAAGATTTATCCCTTAGTCGCGTTGCTGGGCTACTCGTTATCATCCTTGGACTCGCTCAACGTGTGGAATAGCCGAGCCGTTGAAGTGTTTGATCGCTTCGCGGAGATACCAAAACTAAGGAGAGTGCAATGGGGTTCCCATCGGATTGGCGATCTCTCGACCTCTGGGCTGCGGGATAGCAGGAGGTCGTGGGAAACCTTGGGACGTCGATACGCCGCCTATGCGTAAGGATGAGGAGCGTCGGGCCGCGCAGGTGGAGATTGATGCGATTGTGGCGTTGTCGTTGGGTGTGACGGCGGATGAGTTGTGCATGATTTATCGGACGCAGTTTCCGGTGATGCGGCGATATGACCAGGAGGATCGGTTTGATGCGAATGGTCGGGAGGTGCCGAAGGATGTGATGAAGTTGCAGGCGAAGTTGCGTGATGGTGAGGAGTTGTCGGTGGCGGATCGGACGTGGGTGCATCCGCAGTCGGGTGTGGAGTACGTCTTTGAGTATCCGTTTAGGCAGTTGGATCGGGAGGCGGATATGCGGAAGGCGTACGCGCGGTTTGGAGATGATTCTCTCAGAGCGGAAAGGAGGCTTAGGTGCAATGAAAAGTCAGAGGAGAAAGGACCCTCAATTGTAGAAACACCGACCCATTGAAAACGGATTATACAACCGATTTTCAGGCGCAGCTGGAAAGAGACTCGCTGAGAACCGCGACACGGGACAAGCCTAGTGAGCCGGTAGCCGGTTGGGTTTGATCCAAAACATCCCACTACGGACCTTATCTCTGAAGCGGTCCACGGCGCTATGTCTACCTGCGGCTTACCTCAACAATGCGTCCACAACCTTTTTTTCCAGAGTCGCGTCGAGATCTTCTGCTCTTATTAGCTCCTCAATGCCAAGTCGATCAATCATGACTACACAGGAGTCCTGACTTGAGAAACGGAGCTCTTGAAGCATAGCGCTCTCAGTGAACCCGCTGAGCGACACAAGAAAAGCAATTCGAGAACTTCCACGATTTGTCTGCAATTTGGTGAGCAAGACCGAAACTACCTGTTGAGAAGCCTTTTCGGCTCGATTCTTAGCCTCTACTAAGATAAAAGGTGTGCCTGATTTCAGCCACACGCGAGGGCTAAAGTTATCAACTTGAAGCACTAGGTCAATTTCTTCGGTTTCAGTCCTGTAATTTCTAGAAACCAACTTGAGGTCTCGCACTTGTGCGAATAGGAAGGCAAGTAACCCTTCGAGGCGCTGTCCTCGTTCCTGTGGAGTTCCAGTGTCAATATTCGCCCAAGCCAACTCCCCTACATTGCGTCTATGCTCGGGGCTAAGGGGAACTCCTACCTCAGCCAACGTGACCAACACGCTGCGTGGCTTGAACCGAAGTTCACTTGATAAGTCATCGACCACTAAGACATCTGAGTCGAGACTGACTAGGAATGATACTAATTCCGGTTTATAAAGAGCTGCGACAGTAAGCGCTATTGTTATACTGAACCCGTTTTCCTTCGCTTCTTTCAATCGACGCTGAGTATGAAGTGGCAGCTGTGTGTCAAGAAAGACATAAAGAACGTTCCTTCCGTCGGCCGATAGCGCAGAGGGGCGCCAATTGAATTTTCCAAGCTTGACTACTTCCGCTTTCCGCCAGCCCTTCGGATTCTCCGAGTCAAGAATTTCCTTGAGGGTCGCTGCAACGTCCTTAGCATCGACTGGTTTTCCGTAGAAGGATTCAGTTGGGCAGCCCCCTGCATCTTTCCCTTGTGAGCTATTCATCGGCATCAAGCAGCGCAGAAAGTTTGGCGATCAGGTCACGACCAAGACGATTAATAGTGTCGCGGTCCTCTTGGTCAGTCGTGTTTGAGAGAAGCCTATCGAATGCTGCAACCATTGAAGCTGTCCGCCGGGACAGTTTGTCCACCTCTACGAGGGTCTGAACCGTCTCTTCGTAGGCGTCCTCGATCGTGGAGTCTGGTTGGTCGATTAGATTGCGAATCGTAGCATCGAATGCAGACTCATCTAGGTCGTTTACTTTTGCATCTTGGCCAGCAAATTTGATAATTGGAGAAACTTTGCGAAGGCTCACTGTGTCGGTGATTACCTGGTCCAGGCGCTTTTTAACGAAAGCTTCGCTGATGTTGGATTCACCGTACTCGGTTAGAAGATTTGGCCGATTATTCTTCAAAGCGTCAATGACATTCTTTTTAAGTTCCCAAAAGAAGTTGAGCGGAATCTGGCCGTTTCGGATGTGATCTTGCCACTCATCAGGCAAGGTCATTACGTACATAAGTTGACGCACTCTGTCCAGCGAGAGACCAGTAAGGTCGCGTAATTCGGTCTCATCCGCAGCGCGTCCTTCCGATTTTTCGATTTCATCCGCTAAGCGTTGCAAAGCCTTAGCGGTGGGGATGTCACGCCACGGTTCGCGAATCAAATGGATGTTAAACATCTGCTGCAAGATTTCGCGCTCGCTTCGCTCTTCTGTCACAACAGCAGGTATTGTTTCGTTTCCTAGCTCGAGGGAGCAGCGATAGCGCCGTTCACCATCTACCAGAACGTACTTTTCGCCCTTGGGATAAACAACGATTGGGACGAGGACGCCTTCTTGATCAATGGATGTCGCCAAGCGGTCGAGTTCGCTCTGGGGAAAGTCCAGCCTCGGGTTTGCATCATTCGGCAGAACGTCATCGATATTTAGTTCTCGAAGATCGGCACCTTTGCTCAAATTGTCGGTGCGTTGCGCGTCATCGAGCTGCGGATTGATTTCGTCAGAAGGTGCAGACATAAAGGTTCTCCGTTGCTTGCTTCTTGGATTTGCCATTAGACCCGCCCATAGTTGAATGATTCGCAGGAAATGAGAGGGTATGAATGTCGTTAAAATATTCTCGCGCGACATCAGCCGGAGAAAGGTCCCACTGCGTAAGAAGGCCATCAGCAGGGTAGCTGATGACGAGAGGTACTCGCATCCTGGCAACGCTCCGGCATAGTTCATGGAACGACGCCACTACTTTTCCTTTCAAGCAGAATCCAGTTGTAAAGCGATCCGAGCGATTGCGGCCCGCTCCGCTAGAGTCCGGGAAATCGTACTTGTACAGTGTCTCGTAGACATGGTAGTAGCGACTGTACTGGTCTTTTGTGTAAGGAGGATCGGCGTATATGACCCCGGCATTATGAAGCTGACCAGATCGCACTAGGTCGAGGGCATCACCCAATAGTGCGACATTCCCAGATCTCCATCTTCTCGAACCAACGAGGTTAACTCGTAATAAGGCATCGCCGAATTCGTCCCATATAGAGCGTTTCCAAAAACGAACAATACGAGCATGAGATGGCCTGGAATTTGGTTTAAGAAATTGAGCTGTGTGGCCTGGCGCATTGATTACTGCGGAGGTGGCGGAGAGCCACGCTCCTAACAGCCAATCACGATCGCAGGGGCAGTCATCGGAATCGATGGCTGAGCGAATCGCATCTAACTCCATTGCCTGTCTAAGGCTCAGGTAGCCAGCGGAAAAATATAACGTTGCTAGTTCGTAGTGCTGGCTTCCGCTCGCTTCTGCTGCGTGTCGGGCGGCTTGCCTATGTTTCGTCGAGTTCCCCACATGCTGCGCCTGCGCCATGTAGTTTCCGAGTGCATTTTCATCTTCCGAGAGTGCGGAGTTCTCTACTGCCAGTTGATCAGAGTATTTCAGTTCTAGCTCGCGCAAGCGAGATTCGTACGCTGGTTTCAAACGGGCAGCGGTGGATACAGAATCCGCTGATCGCTCGAGAGCAGTGAAACGCGCTCGGGAAATACATGCTGAGAAACTAAGCGCGTCGTTGGTTACCACTGAAACTCCATCACAAAGACTCTCAGCAACGCTCCCCATTCCCGAAAATAGATCTACCGCTCGACTCTCACCGGTAAGACTAATGATCGTTTCTCGGACAGGGTCAGCCATATGGCGCTTTGTGCCCATATATCGCACAACCATGAAATAGCTCCCTAATGCTCCATGATTTCGTATCGGGTCATATGCTAGTTCATTGAGAAGTTCCCACCGGCGACGTCGATGCTCTAAACGACGATAGAGTCGATGTTGTGTCCACCCTTATCCCTGTCCACGCATCCGAGCACGTCCTAGGCGGTGTCTCCGAGCACCTGGCCACCGCATTTCGCTGGCGAACCCGGAGACGTCCAACGCGCTGAAGGCGTTTCTGGAGGACACGGAACGCGGCATGTTCCACGGGCCGTACGTGCGGGTGCGGCTCCCCTACGCGCGTGCCATCGGGTGGGACGGGATCCTGGACTGGATGCCCTCGTGGTTCACGCCGTACCACCACCAGGCGGAAGCGTTCCGCAGGCTGCGCAGCCGGGACGAGCATGGGGAGCGTCGCCCGGATCCCACGCTGGTGATCACGGGTACCGGCTCGGGTAAGACGGAATCCTTTCTCTACCCCGTACTGGACCACGCCGCGCGTGCCCGGGCTGAAGGCCACACCGGTGTGAAGGCGCTGCTGCTGTACCCGATGAACGCGCTGGCGAATGATCAGGCGGACCGCTTGGCCAAGCTGATCGCGAATGAGCCGGCGTTGGCGGGTGTTACGGCGGGTATCTACACCGGTGAGGCCAGGGGCAGTGTGAAGAAGGTGACGGCGCAGTCGCTAATCAATGATCGCGACGAGATGCGACTCAACCCGCCGGATATCCTGCTCACCAACTACAAGATGCTGGATCAGCTGCTGCTTCGTCCAGAGGACCGGGAGATCTGGCGCAGGTCCGCAACGTCGCTGCTGTACCTGGTGTTGGACGAGTTCCACACGTACGACGGCGCGCAGGGCACCGACGTCGCGCTGCTGCTGCGTCGCCTCGGGCTGATGCTGAAGGAGCACCAGCCGGAGGACTTCCTTGGTGAGTACGCGTCGAACCCGCTGGGGCGCGTCACTCCCGTGGCAACGTCGGCAACGTTGGGTGGTGACGACGATCGCTCGAAGGTGCTCGAGTTCGCGGGCACCATCTTCGGCGAAGCGTTCACGCCGGACGCGATGGTGAGCGAGAAGACGCTCACGTACACCGAGTGGACCGAGGAGATCGCGCAGACCTACGGGCGTAGCACCACTCCCCTGCCGCCGGATATTGATGAGCTGCGCGGGATCGTGGACGCGGTCGCGAACGACACCTCCGGGCGCGACCACGCGGACGTGGTGCTGGACATCTTCCGCACGCAGCTTTGGGGTGTGGATGCGGGCGCGGACCTCGACACGACCATCGCGGCCTACGCTGTGCACCTGATTACGCAGGCGCTGCTCGGTCGCGCCGGGAACGTCAAACCCCTCATCAAACGCGAGGGCGAGGACGCGAAGACGCTGCCGGAGGAAATGTTCGACCCGATCGTGCTGCGCAGCCTGGGCGAGGACACCGCGCGGGAGTTCGTCACCCACCTGCTCACCGCGGTGGCGCACCTGCGCGTGCTCGCCGTCGAGGCGTACGGGTTTGGTGGTAAGCGCCTGCCCGGTGTGGAGACGCACCTGTGGGTGCGCGAGGTCTCCCGCATCGAGCGCGCCGTCACCCCTACCGAGGATGGCCAGGTGTTCCGGTTTGCCGACGACGGCCACATCGGTGTGGAGGACTCCGCGGTGTGGCTGCCCGCCATCTACTGCCGCGAATGCGGCCGCGCCGGGTGGATGACAGCCCTTGAGCCGGGTACCGACGCGGTGGTGCTCAATGGTGGGGAGATCCGGAAGGCATCCGTCGATAAGCCTGAGCTCCCGCGGCCACTCATCGATGCCACGAACGAGTACCGGAGCGCGGTCGCCGAAGGCATGGAGCTGGGCGCGTTCGATGGCGAAGACGGCAAACGCGCGCTGATGTGGTTCCACACGTCCATGCGCACTTTGAGTACCACCGAGCCGAGCGATGAGGATCGTGCGGAGGGGCGCTCGGTGCCGGTGCTCGCGTACTCGGGGCTGGACGCGGCGGCCTACGCGCGCGAGCAGGTGTGCCCGAACTGCGGGGAGCCGGACGCGGTGCGCTACATCGGTTCGCGCGTGGCCACGCTGCTCTCGGTGGGGCTGTCCAACCTCTTCGGCATGCCGCAGCTGGCTCAGGAGGAGAAGAAAACGCTCATGTTCGCGGACTCGGTGCAGGACGCGGCGCACCGGGCGGGGTTCGTGCAGTCGCGGTCGAGGGGGTTCGGGATTCGTACGCTCATGCGCAGCGTCGTCGGGGACGAGGATGTTGCGGTCGCCCAGATGCCGCTGCGGATCCTGGAGCGCGCGGACGCCGCCGAGGACCGCTGCGCGCGCGTTTCGAGCTGCTGCCGCCGGAGATCGCGGACGCGCCCACGTTCGTGCCGTTCTGGTCCAAGGACGCGGACGAGAACGCCCGGCGCGAAGCCACCCGCGCGGAGCTGCAGCGCCTGGAACTGGACGCGGTGCTGGAGTTCGGGCAGCGCGCGTCCGCTTGCTGCGAAAGCAGCGGGTGGTAATCCGAAACGTCCCCTGTGAGCGCCTGAAGCTCATCATCGCGTCCAGGATTCATGAGGACGCTCACGAATCGAGCTGACCGGGGATCACCCTTGAAGTGTTGGGGCACGTTAGGCCAGTAGCCGGGGTAGACCCACTCGCGGAGGCTTAGTCGGTCGGATTCGCTTAACCCTTCAAACGCCTTACGGTCCTCAGGGTGGAGTGCGCACCACCAATCGTCCTGCGCGTGTTTGGCGAACGTTGGGTAGTTTCCGAGCGCGCGCCAAAAAGTTGTGAGCTTGTCGTACGCGTCTGCTGTGCTAATCGTCATCAGCGCGCCTCTCCGTTTCGATCTGCGGCACCTGGTGGTCGGCTTCGTCGCCTTCACGATCCTCCCAGTCCGCCAACGTTGTGGATGGTTCGTCTTGTAGGTGCCACAGTCTCCGTCCATTCGCGGCGCCTCCGACAAGAAACGCTGCAGCCGCCGATGGGCTGGTGAACTCAAGGTCCGAGAGCAAAGCACCGTTTTGAATCTGATCCGCGTAGCGGTCGCGGGTTGCGTGCACCCCTCGTTGCGCACTCGGCAAGAGCTCCTCCCGCAGTTGTGACCCTGCAAGCACCAGAAACCCGTTTGTGGTTCGTTGGCCGAGGCCTTGCACACCGTGGCGCGGAACGGTGAGTTCAAACATCGGCTCTTCGTGCTGGGATTGGAGGGCCGAACCTGTAGCTGTGGTAGCTGCAGTGCGCGACTTCAACGATGTGGCTTTAGGTTGAAAAGCCGAGATGCCCAGGGCGCTGATGATCAGGTTGGTGTTCTCGATGAACTCGTCGAGCTCTGCCTGCGTTTCCTCGCTGACACTGCCGGCGGACGGGGTGTTGCCGTTGGCTACCTCGTAGCGGCCCGCCTGGATCGCGCGCTGGTGGAAAGCGTTTTCCAAGAAAGTGATCTCGGTTGCTCCCCATGAGTCATCCACCACAACCACGTAGATGATGCGGTTGAAAAAGTCCTTGTCTTCGCTGCGTGCATGCTCCGCTGCCCGTGCGAACGCGACACCATTCTGCCGCGGTGCTGTCTGCCCAATGTAGATACGCGGTTTATCGGTTTCCGGGTTCGTACCGACCAAGAAGTACACCGCCGGGTGGTTGAGCTCGGGACGGCGTCGCAGCTCCTCGGAATTGAGCTCGGTTCGGGGAATTGAATAGACCCGCCCGACCCAATTTCTAATCGAGGCCTTGATCGGCCCGGCGGCAGTGCCGTCCATCATGAAAAGCTGCAGCGTTTTCGGGGAACCCATGTGGTTGAGAGTAATCCGAAAATCAAGCTGACTCAGATTGAGGTGACGGAGGTCGCCGATGGGTCAACCCTTGCGGACTCCGCATTGCGCCGTGTGGGGCCTGCCGAGATTCGACAGTTGCGCAGCGCCATCAGTTAAGCCGGGGTCGGCAATGCCAAGAAGAACTGTGGCGCGGGAGATAGAGTGTTCCTATGAAAAAGCTTCCTCTCCTTGCTGCAACAGCAGCACTACTCATCACAACACTGTCCGCGCCTGCTGCTAACGCCGAGCTGACCCCAACTGAGCGGGACCAGTTCCGCACCGATCCCGTCGGGGCGATTGCTTGGCAAGCTATTAAGGGCTCTTCGGAATACGTGCGCGCCGATGGCAACACCATGATGGCCGCGTCCTTCTTCTCCATGACTTCGCCCGGGGAGAGTATCGGCCTGCCAGCCCTGGAGAACTGCGCCGAGCGCGTCGGCTCCTCTTCGCCGGCAGGCGGTGTGCGCTACGTGGCGGCAGCCCTGTGCGCAACCTTCGACCCGAATGCCCGCAGTCAGGTGCAGCGCGGTGACTTTGGCTACGCGCCGCTGGGCTAAGCCGGTGCGTCGATAGGCGGATCGCTGCGTGTATGCGGCCGAAACCACCCTGCGAGCTCGCCCCGGCGGAGCGAACGCGCCGATCTGATGAAAAATATCGCAAAATCGAGGGTGCGTGCGTCCAATTCGGATCGAACGCACCGAAATGCACTGTTTTGCGCTAAACTTACGGCCTATTGGAACAGATTCGGTGCGAACGTTCCGTAATGCGATCGGCGAGGAGGCGTGGTGCGTGGACATTGAGGCACTCGGCAGTTTTGTGCGCGCTGAGCGCAAGGAGCGGAGGCTGACCCAACTGGAGGTCGCGGAGCTTGCGGACGTGTCGGATCGGTTCCTCCGGGAGCTGGAGCATGGCAAGCCGACGGCGGAGATCGGCAAGGTGATCGAGGTGCTTGCGGTTCTCGGTTACGACCTCGAACCTGTTGTGCATAGGGGTGATCTGCTGTGACGTCCCCGGTTGTTGCAGCAGACGTGTACGTGGGCGAGGAACTGGCCGGCCACTTCACCACTCATGCCGATGGCCGCACGGAGTTCGGCTACGTGGAGGGCGCCACGAAGGCTGTGGCCTCAACGCTGCCGATCAGTGGCGCGCCCTATGTCACCTCGGCAGGTGCGCTCCCGCCGTTTTTCACCAACCTGCTGCCTGAGGGCAGGCGGCTCTCCACGTTGAAGCGTTCGGTCAAGGCGTCGCTCGACGATGAGTTAGCCCTCCTCGTCGCTGTCGGTTCCGACACGGTCGGTGATGTCAGCGTCGTTGCGCACGGCAAGCCGCTCGCGCCCTCCCCCGCCGTGATCGATTTGTCTGGCCCGCTCGATTTCTCGGCGGCCATCACTGACGCCGGAATCGCGGACCCCATTGCCGTTCCCGGCGTGCAGGACAAGGCATCGGCACGCACCATTGCGGCCCCAGTTCGCGGCCACAACACCGAATACATTCTCAAGGTGTCCCCGCCCGAGTACCCGAAGCTTGTAGAGAATGAGGCCGAGTGCTTCGCCATCGCAGCCGCCGCCAAGTACCCGCTCGCTGAAACGCAATTGCTTATCGACGCCTCCGGTCGCCCCGGACTCCTCATCACCCGCTTCGACCGGTTAGACGGCACCCGGCTCCACGTCGAAGACGCTGCGCAGGTCATGGGCCTGTACCCGAGCGCGAAGTACAGCCCAGCAATGGAGGAAGTGGCTGAGGCGTTGATGGGCGTGAGTGCGTCGCCAAGCTTGACTGCCCGTTCAATCGCCTTCCAAGTCGCCCTTGCCTGGCTGACCGGAAACGGTGATCTACATGCGAAGAATCTGTCGTTGATCTGGAGGGGCCGCAGGGCCGAGATGTCCCCTATCTACGACATTCCATCAACTGTGCCCTACGGGGATTCCACGATGGCGCTGTCGGTGCAGGGGCGCAAGGACAACATCAGCGGCAAGGCGTTCCGGGCATTCTGCACGGAGATCGGTTTGACGGTGAACGCAACCAAGCGCGTTATGGCCCAAGCCCTGCGGGTAACCGATGGTGCCGCGGAGCGGATCGTGGCCGCGGCCGATTTCGATCCACGCCGGGCGCGTGACCTCAGGAGGGTGCTGGATCGACGGAGGAAGTTGTGGGGCTGACCTTTGGTGCGTCGATAGGCGGATGTCCACTGAAATGAGCACGTGAGGGGCTGTGCTCGCACCGGGCGCGACGTACGCTGCCGGGCATGGGGATGAAAACTTGGAAAATTGGGGCCAAGGCGGCGGGAACGCACGTTGGGGGCCGGGTAATTGTTGAGAATCCGGGGCGCGAGCTGAACGTGGCTGCACGGGCGCTCGGGCAGGAAATTGTGGACGCCGTGAACCGCACGGCGAAGCAGTGGCGGCCTGTGGACGATAGGCAGCCGGTCACTGGCGAGCGCGCCGAGGAGCTGGTCAGCTACACCGTGATGGCGGGCGTCCCGTTGATGATGCTGCGCGACGCGATGACGGCGAACAGGGCGGCGCGTGCCGCGGGGATGCTCGCGGAGATATGTAGGGATGCGATGGCGCTTGAGCCGAGGTTCGCTGCAATTTACTCCCTTGCGGTCACGGCTCGTGAACAGGCTGAACAGGGGATCATGGAATTCATGCCGGTGCTGTGCACCAGCATCTCGTGGGCTCTGCCCCAGCCGGTGCGTCTTGGCGCTGTAGCCCATGCAATGCGGGTCGAAATCAGTGAAGTGACGCTTCCGACACTTGGAGGTCCGAGGCGCACAGGCCTTGCGGGCATGCGCATGGATTTCGAGTGCGAAGAAGTTCGCGGCGTCGAGATCGTGCCCGAGCCCAGCACAATCTACTTTCCGCTGCCGCTGTTCGGACCCAACAAGGCGGAGCCGGACGTGGTGCTGGAGATGTGGGTCGGCGGCGTGCAAGTGACGGTGGATCTGAGCACGAAGCGTTCCGGGTTCGGCGCGCTGCGGGAAATCGTGTACGCCGTGGAGGAGGTTGTGGTGGTGCACCGGTTGGAGCGGGCGCGCGTGCGGCCGGCGTAGGAGCGGGCACGTACGCGCATGAAGGTCCGATACGAGGACAAGAATCTGCAGCGCCTAGCAGAAGACCCCGATTTTCGTTCAAAGCGGTGGAGCCCTGAACTTACGCGGTCCTACCGGCGTCAAATTCAGATTCTCCACACTGCTCGCGATGAACGAGATTTGCGGAGAATGAAGTCGTTGCACTTGGAGCAGCTACGGGGAGACCGTTTAGGGACTTCATCAATACGGCTGAATAAGCAATATCGCCTTGTTATTCGATTTGAAACTAGCGAAGATGGACGCATCGCAGTTGTTATTGAAATGGTCGACTACCACTGACGGAGGTGAACAATGGCTACTCAACCCTTGGCAGAAGCGTTCCCAGTAGGAGATTTCCTCGCGGAGGAACTGGAAGAACGTGGTTGGAGCGAAGCAGATTTCGCCGCGATCATGGGACGGTCGACGCGCTTCGTTGAAGAGCTCATCTCGGGTGAGCGGGAGCTTACGCGGGAATCCGCCGAGCTGGTCGGAGCAGCGCTGGGTACCTCGGCAGAGCTGTGGCTCAATCTCCAGGACACATTTCTTGCGTGGAGACAATCCCACGACGAGAAAACTCAGGCGAGCCTTGCCGCTGTGAGAGAAAGGGCGCGCCACCGCGAGCTGGCTGACTTGCGCAATGCGCAGCAGTCAGGGCTGACTGCTTGGGCGCGCTTTAGCCGTCGATAAGTTTGGCGGTTGCCGGCAACTACCAAAGATATCGGATTAACTTTGGTAGTCTCCCTCGTATGAACTGGCCGCGGGTGGAAACTGAGACGCTTCCGTGGTCGCCCGCGCCCGATTCGTACCCGCGGCGGGCGGCGAAGAGGATGCCGCGCGAGTATGAGGCCGCAGTGGTCCCGAAGATTGCGACTCAGCCGCTCGGGCTCAGCGAAGAAACTCGTGCGCTGGTGGAACAGGCGACGGTCGCGGCCGTGCGGTTCGATACGACGGACGCGCACCGGGTCGTGCCGTTTACCCCGCTGCTGCTGCGCAGTGAGTCGGCCGCGTCTAGTCGCATTGAGCAGCTCACGTCGTCGGCTCGCAAGGTGCTGGAGGCGGAGGTCACTGGCCGCGGGCGGGGAAATGCGGCGCTGATTGCGGCGAACACGCGCCAGATGGAGGCCGCCGTGGAGCGGGCGCGCGTGAGCGTCGACGACATCGTGGAGATGCACCGGATCCTGCTTACGGATTCCGCTCCAGAGATCGCGGGTGTGCTGCGTAACGCTCAGGTGTGGATCGGCGGTAGCGACTACTCCCCCGCCGGGGCGATGTTCGTGCCGCCCCACAAACGCCGCCTTGGAGAGCTGATGGCGGATCTTGGCGAGTTCATGGCGCGCGATGACCTCCCGGCGCTCGCCCAGGCGGCGATCGCGCACGCGCAGTTTGAGACGATCCACCCGTTCGCCGACGGCAACGGTCGCACGGGCCGCGCGCTTGTGCATGTGGTGTTGCGGGAGCGTAGCTTAACGACGAGCTCCGCCCTCCCCCTGTCCGCCAGCCTGCTCACCGACACAGCTGGGTATTTCGCCGCGCTCGATGCCTACCGCGGCGGCGACGTCGACCGGATCGTGCAGCTGTTCGCCCGCGCCGCCATCGACGCCGCCGAGCGCGGGTCCTGGCTGGCAGCGGAGCTTGGTGCCGTGCGTGCGGAGTGGAACGAGCAGCTCACAGCCCGCGCCGACGCGCTGGCCTGGCGGGTGCTCGACCTGCTGCTGCAGCGGCCCGTGTTGACCACGGCGGCGGTGTCCGCGGAGTTTGGCGTGTCAGCGGAGACGGCCCGCAACGCCCTGGAGCGGCTAGAGGTTGACGGCATCGTCATCTCAGCGCAGTTGGATAAACGCCAGCGCGGGTGGCGCTCGCCCGACGTGCTCGCGTTGCTCGACGAGTTCGCCGAGGCCTCCGGCCGCCGGGGCTGAGCCGCTACTGCCAGGGCAACTCAATGCCGAGGCGCGGCGCCAGCGCCACCACGCAGATGCCCACGACCGCCAGTGCGGCCAGCACACCCAGCACCACCGCGACGGTGTTGGTTTCGGTGGTGGTGTACTGCGCCAGCGTCGGGCGCTGCGCGTTGACCTGCGCCAACTCGGTTTCGGCTTCGGCGACGTAGGCCTCGGCCTCGTCGAGGGTCATCTGCTCGGCGGTGGAAAGCTCGTACGCGTCCTCGACACTTTGCTCGGCCTGGGCGAGGCGCTCCTGCGCGTCCGCAACCGCCGCCACCAGCGCGTCTTGGTCCGCGGCCTCCGCCCACGCGAGCTCGGCCTCTGCGGCATCCTTCGCATCCGCGGCCTCAGCCTCGGCGCGCGCGAGCTCATCCCGCTCGCCTTCTAGGCGCTGCTGCCTATCGACGGCACTCCGCAACCGCCTCTCAGCGTCCTCCAGCACGCCCACGGCTTGCGCCAACGCGTCCTGCGCGGCGGAGTCCCGCTGCTCCGCAGCGGCGAGGTCCGTCTGCGCGACGGAAAGGCCGGCCTCCGCGATGGAAAACTCGGCGGCGTAATCGTGCGAGACCGCCACGCCGAGCCTGCTGGTCATGCGGGCCGGGATGGCGCGGATCTCGTCGCGCTTGAGTCCGTCGTAGCTCGGGTTCGCGCGCTTGCGGTCGCCCAGGTCCACTGTGAGATCGGGGGTGCGCAGCGCCTCGCGCGCGCCGGTGGAGACGTAGTACGGCACCCCACTCGCGTTGGCTTTCTGGGAGCCTTCGTCCGGGCCGAACGTGTGGGAGGTTGTCGGGTAGGACAGCTTGTAGAACTGCATGGTGGCAAACGCCTGGCCGTTAGGAGCGACCCGCACGCCGACGCCGATACCAGTCTGACTCGAGTCCAGCATGCCTTCGTTGTGCCCTGACGTGGAGTTGCGCCACTGGGTGAACAGCGCCTCGGGAAGCTCTGCCCACTGCGTGCGGTCTGCGGTAGCCGGGGAGACATCTGGCCAGCCGAGCCAGTTGTAGGCGATGTTCTCCCCACTGTGCCCGTAGTCCTCGAACTCGGCGTGGCGGAAGTAGTCGTCGTCGCTGGCGCCGCGCTGCATGTCGGCGGACATCACGCCGCTCCAGTCGCGGGCGTTGTCGTTGAACACGTCGTGGCTGATCAGCGGGTGCATGCCGTGACGCTGGCGGTATTCGTTGGTGATCTCCACGATCGCGTCCGCGACCAGGCGCTCCCAGTCCTCCTGGGTGTAGTCGGCGCCGGCGGCCTCGCGAGCCTGGGCGTCGGCGAGTTTGGCCTGCGCGGAATCCGCGGCCTGCTGCATGTCGGCCTTCTCGTCCGCAGCAGCGGTTGCAGCTTCGTTTGCCACGGCGGCCGTTTCCTCCGCGAAGGTGACGTCCTCGGCGAGGGCGGCGGTGTCTTCCTCCGCCGCGTCGAGCCCCTTTTGCTTTGCGACGAGCTCCCGCTCCGCCTCCTTCAGCACTTCCTCGGCGGCGTCCAGCTCTGCCTTGCGTGTTTCCACATCCGCGCGCGCGAGCGCGGCCTCGGCCTTCTTCAGCGCAGCCCCCGCCTCCTCGACTGCTGCCTCCGCGTTTCGTACGGCGGCGTTCGCGGATTCGCGCTGTGCCTCCGCTGCATTGGCGTCGTGTTCGGCCTGCTTGAGGGAGGCGGATGCGTCGTCGTAACGCTGCTGCCACTTGGCGGTGGCCGCGTCGAAGCCTTGCTGGTCGACGGTGCTGGTAGAGCTCCCCGACGACTGCGCCTCAGCGACGGGGACGTGAACAGTGCTGACGGCGAGCGCGCAGGCGAGCGTGGCGGTTGCGATGCGGGAGCGGGACATGGGGTGATCCTCTCGGGACACAGGCCAAACGGTGACGATTTAAAAATCTAGATCACCAAAACCTGGCAAACAACTAGACATTTGGTGGGGGTGGCGCAGATCCTCCCGATCAACCGGTAAACCGCACAGATGGTGAATCCGCGAAAATTTTTGGATTTTCACCATTAGCCTTTCACCATTTGCGAGATTGGCGGCGCTGGGAACTGCGCTGGCGCCGAGGGCGGCGCTGTCACGGGCGCCAACCGGAGGGGCGTCGATAGGCGAATGCAAAACACCGCCCCCAGCGGCACCACGCGTAACCTAGATCACTATGACTAACGCCCAGCTACCTGAGCAACACAGCGACGAGCATCTCGAGCTCTCGCGCCAAGAGTTCGACCGGGAGAACCTCTCGGACGCCGACATCGAGCAGATCAAGGAGCAGCGCGAGGGCGACGAGCCGGACGGCTCGTTCATGCGCTGGGTGATCACGCTGTTCGGCACCGGCGTGGGCGCGGGCATTCTGTTCCTGCCCATCAACGCAGGCAGCTTCGGGTTTTGGCCGCTGGTGATTGCCACGCTGCTGATCGGCCCGATGGTGTTTTTCTCCCACCGCACCTACGCCCGCATCGTCTCCGCGTCCCCAGTGAAGGGGCTGGACGTGCTGCAGGTGATCACGGCGCTGACTGGCCGCAAGCGCGGATTCGCCTCGGCGCTGGTGTACTGGCTGGGCATCTACCCCACGGTGCTGATCTACGCCATTTCCATCACCAACACGCTGGACAGCTTCATCGTGAACCAGCTGGGCGGGCCGGAGGTGAGCCGCTGGGTGCTGGCCACGGCCTCGGCTGGTCTGATGACGGGCGCGTACGCCTTCGGCAAGAAACTCACCCTGTGGCTGGCCAACGTGCTGGTGTATCCGCTGATCATCGCGCTGGCGGCGGTGTCGTTCTACCTGGTCCCGAGCTGGGACTTCGCCAGCTTCCGCGACTACGAATCCTCCTATTCGGTGTGGCAGGGCCTGCTGCTGATCCTTCCGGTGCTGGTGTTTTCCTTCAGCCACATGGCGGCGCTGAGCCAGTTCGCGCTGGATGTGCAGAAGAAGACAGACGGTGACGTCGCCGCCACAGAGCGCGAAGTGTCCAAGGTGGAAATGGTCACCGCCGCGATGCTGGTCACCTTCACCATGTTCTTCGTGTGGTCGTGCGCGCTGTCCCTGGGTGCGGACGGCATGGACGCCGCGCGCGAGGCGAACGTGCCGGTGCTGTCGTACCTGGCCAATGAGACGCACGCGCCGTTCATGGCGTGGATCAGCCCGATCATCGCCATCTGCGCGATCATCACCTCTTACTTCGGGCACCTGCTCGGCACGGAGGAGGGCACTGGGTACCTGCTGCGCAGTGTGGCGCCGAACTTTGCGGCTCGCTTTTCGACGTCCACGCTTCGCCTCACAGTCAACATCTTCGTGTTTATCACCGCAGTGATTGTCGCCGTGCTGAACCCGTCGATCCTGGACATGATCTCCGTGGTCGGCGGCGTGTTCGTAGCGTTTTTGGTGTACATCATGCCGTCGCTGCTGTTCCACAAGGCCACCGCGTTCAAGCACTATGCTCGCCGCCCGGACACCATCTTTGTGCTGGTGGTCGGCGTGGTGATCATGGGCGTGGCGGTGCGCAACATCTTCGTGGGGTAGGCACCGGTGACGGGCAGGTGAACATTGCGCGAACATTGGCTCCGGACGTTTCGGTTGTTCTCAGTCAGGCGCATAATCTCCCGCGTGAGTATCACTATTCTCCTCGTATTAATCATTGTCGTTGCCTTGTTCTTCGACTTCACAAATGGTTTTCATGACACTGCCAACGCGATGGCCACCTCCATCGCCACCGGCGCGCTCAAGCCAAAAGTGGCTGTGGCGCTTGCCGGTGTACTCAACCTGATCGGTGCGTTCCTCTCCGTCGCCGTGGCGAAGACGGTCGCGGGCGGCATCGTGAAACTCGATCTTTTCGACCTCAACGACACCCTCGACTCCGAACGCCTCCTCCTCGTGGTGTTCGCTGGCCTGGCCGGCGGCATCATGTGGAACCTGTTCACCTGGCTGTTCGGCATCCCGTCGTCTTCCTCGCACGCGCTGTTCGGCGGCCTGATCGGCGCGGCCATCGCCGCCATCGGCTTCGACGGCGTGGTGTGGCAGGGCGTGCTGGACAAGATCATCGTCCCCGCCCTGTTCGCCCCGTTTGTTGCTGGCCTCGTCGCCGCGATCGGCACCTGGCTGGTCTACAAACTCACCGCCAACGCCGAGAAGAACCACCGTGACAACTACTTCCGCTGGGGCCAGATCGGCACCGCCTCCCTGGTGGCGCTGGCGCACGGCACCTCCGACGCGCAGAAGACCATGGGCGTGATTTTCCTGGCCATGGTGGCCGCCGGCCAGTTCGGCTCCGACCACCCCATGCCGTTCTGGATCCAGCTGGCGTGCGCCCTGGCGATTGCCATCGGCACCTACTCCGGCGGCTTCCGCGTCATCCGCACCCTGGGCAAGGGCCTGGTGGAGATCCACCCGCCGCAGGGCATGGCCGCAGAGACCTCCTCTGCCGCGATCATCCTCACCTCCTCGCACTTGGGCATGGCGCTGTCCACCACCCACGTGGCCACCGGCTCCATCCTCGGCTCCGGCCTCACCGGCCCGAAGGGCGAGGTCCGCTGGGGTGTGGCCGGCCGCATGGCTCTGGCTTGGATCACCACCCTGCCCATTGCGGCGCTGGTGTCCTTCATCACCTGGTGGATCGGCCACTGGGCCGCTGAGCTCGGCGGCGACCTCGTGTGGGGCGGCGTCGCCCTGGCGCTGATCATCCTCATCGGCGGCGGCTACATGTTCTGGCAGGCATCGCAGAAGCCGGTGCACAAGGACAACGTCAACGACGACTGGGACGGCGACTCCAACTCGCCGGCGCAGACCACCGGAGGGGCGTCTGAAAGCGAACTGCCCCACCGCGACTCTGGCGAGCCCGCAGACTTCGTGGACACCTCCGTCGGCCTGCGCGTGCCGGGGTCCACCGCAGCCCCCCACGACCACCACCCGCGCGGCTAGCCGGAAAGGACAACCCGCATGCTTGAACTGCTGAAATCGCTTGTTTCCGTTGTCGCCGTCGGCATCCTGCTCGGCGCCGGACTGCCGGCCCTGTACGCCCTGAGCATCCACTTCCTCTCTCCCGCCAGCGACGGCTCCGCTCCGCAAGGCGGCCGCCGCGTGCTGGGGTGGATCTTCCTGGCCATCGTGTTCGTTGCCGTTATCGCCGCGATCCTGCTCATCGCCCGCGAGCGCATCGAGTACTTCACCGGATGGGACCCGTACCCCTTCCTCTAGCCCGCTCCTGATTTCTACCGGGCCCTGGCGAGTGCCAGGGCCCTTTTTCGTGGACGCGCGCCAATCGTTGGTGTTGACAAACTATTTGCGCGAGCCTAAAGTTACCGCGACATGAACGGAAGGTTAACAACCTCCCCCTGGTAACGAAAGGAGGTGAGCCATGAAGGGCTTCATCAACAACGTCCGCGCATGGTTCCGCGACGAGGAGCGTGGCATCGCGTCTCTGACGGATCTCTCACCGCTGGCCGTGCTCCCGCACGTCGACGCGCGTTCCTAAAGCAGCGTCGCGACAACCCGGGCCGATCCCCTTTTGCGGGGCGGGCCCGGGTTTTTCGCGCCCGGAAAGATATCGAAAGATATCGGAACAATTCTCTAGCCAGGGAAAACGTTCAAAGCGGGCCGTTTTCACTGCGCTATATCTTTCCTATATCTTTCGGAACCGAAAAACGGGACCAAAAAGAATTCCTTGGGGAAATGTACAATCAACGGCATGGTTACGGAATCTGCCTGGGATGATCTTGCCCCGCACGTCCGCGACGCTCTCGAGGCGATCCATGGTGGGGCGACGGCAGACTCGCAGGAGTCGCTCATCCTGGAGTTCAAAGAAGATCCTGCTGTTAGGGAGGGCGAAGCGGGGGCGAAGGCGAAGCTCGTCGAGAAGCTGTTGAATGAAGCCATCTGCATGGCTAACAGTGAAGCTGCGACGGGCCACATTGTTGTGGGGGTCGCGGACAAGGTTGCGGGCGAGGCCGCGTTCACCGGCACTCAGATGGACGAAGAGAAGCTCGCCCAGAAGATCTTCAACGGCACGAAGCCGAACATGAATGTGCAGATCGCGCCCGTTCATGCGTGGGGAGCGAGACTTCTAGTGATCCATGTGCCTGAGGCGCGGGCGCTGTACACCCGCAAAGACGGCGCTGCGAAACGACGCACGGCAGATGCCCAGTTTTCCTGCCAGCCGATGTCTGAGGAAATGCGCCGCTCGATCGACGAGGCCCGGCGCAATCCTGACTATTCGAACGGCCCCGCAGACGTTTCCGTAGACGATCTGCCGTTGGCAGTGGTTGAAGAGGCGCGGAGGATGCTCCGCGAGCACAGGAGGGCGCGCGGCTCTGAGGCCGCGGTCCCGCAAACAACGACGGGACTGTTGCGCGAACTCGGCCTAGTGCGCGATGACGGCCAGCTCAAGCGCGCGGCTGAAATCCTCTTTGCCGAACCCGAGCCGACACACGTTGTAGTCCGGCACCTGTGGCGCAGTATCCCGGGAGAAGACCCGAAGGCCACGCTGATTTCGGACCCAGTTTTGCTGGCGTTGCCCCGCCTGCGCCGCCTGATTGCGGAAAACGGGGACAGAGAGATCGAACGGGTGCAGTTCGACGACGGTGAAGAGATCGCCATCAGCCGCTTCCCTGAACAGGCTGTGGATGAGGTGGTGTCCAACGCGTTCATTCACCGCGATTGGCGGCTGCCCGGCCCGGTTGTAGTTGAGCAGACCTACCGCACGCTGAAGATCACCTCGCCAGGTCCCCTGCCGCCGGGAGTGATGGTGGACAAATTGTTGACTACCACATCGGTTCCGCGGAACAACCGGCTCATGGCGGCGATGCGCACGCTCGGTCTGGCGGAGGAAAGCTCCCGCGGATTCGACCGTATGTGGGCCACGATGATCCGCACTGGCCGAAACGTCCCGGAGGTTTTTGCCACCGAGTCCCATGTCCAGGTGGTCCTGGCCGCGCAGCAGCCCGACACGACCTTTATCAAGGGGCTCAGGAAACTGTCGGAACGCTACGGCGAAGCGGTTATTGGCAGCGTCGCAACGCTGATCGTGCTTTGGCACCTCAATTCCGCGCCTCTGATCACTGCGGCAACTGCAGCCCACAAAACGCAGCTCACTGCCCTCGAGGTGGAAGAGCTCATGGGCGTGCTCGTCGAGCTTGGACTACTCGATTCAGTAGCGGACGCCAGCGAGTGGACGCTCAGCGGCGAAGCGCGCAAGCTGCTCGGGCGCGAGCGGGCAGGCGACCTGGCGACGGTGAGCATCCAGGAGTGGATAGAAGCAAAGCTTGTCGACGGCGAATCGCTCCGGTCCGCCGATATCGCAGACCAAACCGGCGTCAGCGTCGCCGAGGCGGGGCGGATTCTCCGCCACCTGCGCAGCCTTGGTCGCGCACAGATTGACCCTGAAGGTCCCCCGCGTGGGCGCGGCACCCGCTGGATCCGGGCGTGAAAGATATAGAAAGATATCGGAACAATTCGCTGACCAGGTGAAACAGTAAAAACCGGCACGCTATATCTTTTCTATATCTTTCGTGGTCGAAAAATGGGCCCAAAAAGAATTCCCTGGGAAAATGGCGAAAAAACGGCGGCCGGGGCGGTGCTAAACGTCGAGAAGCATAAGTTTCACCTGAATTTCACCGCAGCGAAACCTGAGGGCGCTACGTTTTGGACTGCAAACCACCTCTGAAACGAAGGACCGCCATGCGCAAGCACGTCGCCGCAATTACCGCCCTTGCCCTGCTCACTCCAGTTCCTGTCGCAAACGCGGAGGACCTGGCCTCCCGCTTCACCCTCGGCGTCATGCCGGACACGCAGTTCTACTCCCGCTACGGCACCGAGGCCGCCGGCGACATCTTCGGCGACCGCTACGGCACCAACCCGTTTGATGTGCAGACCAAGTTCCTGGCGGAAAACCACAAGAAGCTGGGCACGCAGTTTGTCACTCACCTGGGCGACGTGGTGGACGAGCCGGAAGACCGCGCCAGCTGGGACATCGCGGACCGCGCAATGAAGGCGCTCGAGGACGCCGGGGTGAACTACTCCGTGCTGCCGGGTAACCACGACCTGACCATGTTCGACGGCACCTCCGCTTTCACCGAGTACTTCCCGGAGGAGCGCGCGAAGAAGAACTCCACGTTCATGGGCCGCACCGCCTCCACGGAGATCCACAACGGCGGCGACGGCTACGCCTTCCCGGGCCAGAGCGTGGACTCGGAGTACCACATCTTCGAGGCCGAGGGGCAGAAGTACCTGGTGCTCGCACTCGGTTTCCGCGCCAACGACGAGACGCTGGAGTGGGCGCAAAAGGTCATCGATAAGCACCCGGAGCTGCCCGTGATCCTCACCGCCCACGAGATCTCCGGCATTAACGGCGACGGCTCCACCTACTTCACCAAAGAGTACGGCGAGCACCTCTGGGACACGCTGATCCGCAAGAACGACCAGATCTTCCTCACTATCGCCGGCCACCACCATGGCGCGGGTTACCACGTGGAGAAGAACGACGCTGGCCACGACGTGATCAACATTCTGCAGGACTACCAGATGGCCTACCTGGGCGGCAACGGCCTGATGGGCCAGCTGCAGTTTGACCTAACCAACAACCAGCTGGAGATGCTCGCGTACTCGCCGTGGGTGAAGTCCAAGAAGTACGAGCAGCTCACCTCCTTCGACCACCTGATCATGGAAGGCGAGGGCGATTCCTACACCATCGACCTGGACTTCGCGGAGCGCTTCAAGGGGTTCGCGCCGGGCTTCACCGCCGGCGACGCCAACGACCCGGACTACAACGAGACGCTGAAGCAGACCATCACGGACGGCTACAAGGCCTACGAGGTCACCGAGAAGGACAAGCCGAAGGACGAGCAGGACTACGCGTACGTGGACGGCACCGTCGTGCACTGGCGCCCCGGCCAGACAAAGGTAGAGGGCACTTTGCTTGACGACGGCGAAGCCGCCCCCGCCGGCGCCGTCATCCCCGACGTCGCAAACGGCGACGACATGACCCGCGCACGCCACCGCATCGCCGCCGGCGCAGACGCGGTGACCTTCTCCGACGACAAGCACCCGCTTTCCGCGGACCGCGGCTCCCTGCGCTGGAAGGACCCGAAGTTCAAGCACTCCACCGCCTGGTTCGAAACCGCCACCGGCGCCGACATCAACTCGGAGGAGTTTGAAAACGGCTACACCATGGAGGCCTTCCTCAAGCTCGACGAGGACTGGAACGCCGACAACAACAAGTGGTCCAACGCCCTGATCCGCGACGCCTCCGGCACCATCACCCACCCGGAAGACGAGGACGGCGACCCGATCCAGATGCTCGGCGTGTCCAGCCTGCGCGAGCTGCGCTGGTACTCCTACGGCGAAAACGGCGAGGGCTTTTCCAACTGGACCCACGAGGTGCCCAAGGGCAAGTGGATGCACATCGCCGTGGTCAACGACCCGGCCGACAAGTCCGTGACCATGTACGTCGACGGTTCCCCGATCCTGCGCGACGGCTACGGCCCGCTGGGCATGGGCGGCAACGGCGACAAGTGGCTTTTGGGCACCTCCGCCTGGGACAACGACAAGGTCGACGGCTGGTTCGGCAACATCGGCGAGATCCGCATGGTAGACCACCCGATCGGCCCGGACCAGTGGCTGACCGCCCGCGGTAAAGCCCCGGCGCCGACGACTGCTCCTTCTTCCGCTGCGCCTTCTGCGCCGGCTGCTCCGGTGACCACCACCGTGGCGATCCCGACAACCGTCACCAGCACCGTATCTGGCACGCCGACCACCGCGACCACGACCGTGGCGGTTCCGACCACCGTCACCGCTGAGCCGCAGCCCGCCGACGACAGCTCCTCCAACGACGGCTCCTCCAACGTCGGCAGCAGCGTCGGCGCCTTCGCCGGCGGCGTGCTGGTAGGCGTGCTCGGCCTCCTCGTCGCGGTTCTTGCCGGCGCGGGCGGCACGCTCCAGTGGATTCTGGACCAGCTGCGCCCGTTCCTGCCTCAGATGTAGGTTCGCGGCCTAGACCTCGCTGGTTGCGGCGAAGAACGCCTCCGCGAACGTCGCTGGATCAGCAAGGTCAATGCCGCACAGCTCCTGGATCCGTGCAATGCGGGAGCGGGCGGTGTGCCGGTGGATGCCTAAGGCTTCTGCGGTCTGGGCCAGTTGCCCGCCGTGCTGCAAGAACACGGTCAGAGTTCGGGCGTAGTCGGTGTGGCGCTCGGCATCCTCTGTCTCAAGCACGCCGAATAGTTCCTTGCGTTGTGCTCGCAGAGCCTCCGCCACCGCGGGTTCGGTCAGCCAGCTCGCGCGCGAAGAACCGGGAAGCGCGCTGTCGCCGAGTGCGAGCACCCCGCACCGCGATTTCAGAGCTCGGATGTGGGCTGCATCGAGGTCCGCAGCAGGCAGCGGACGGCTGACGGCCACGCGCACACGTTCGGCGGTCGGGCCGAGCGCGGCGAGAAGCTCGGCACCATCTTGGTCTGGGTGGACCAGCACCACCATGCTCAACGGGTCGAGTGGTGCCGCGTAGAGAAAATGCCCTTGCGCGTCGGCCGCAGTATCTAGTGCGTTGCGCGCCTGTTCGAGTGCACGCGTTCTATCGGCAGTGATGACAGCGGGGCGGGTCAGCCCGGAGTCGTCGATAGGCGTGTCAAAGCCCCGGGGCAGCAGCGTGGACCCGTCGCCGAGTCCGAAGCGTGCCGAAAGCGCGAAAGCGTTGAGCTCGTTGCGTGCCGCGCGCAGCTCCGCGGGGCGTGCCAGCAGCATGTCTGCCAGACCAGCGCAGTGGCGCAGCAGCGCGGCAGGGGGACGCTGCGCCGAGGCAACCTCCAGCGAGTACGGGCGCTTCGGCCCCGACACCAGGCGGTGCGTTGAGCTGCGCAGGCGCGCGCCCTCGTCCACGGCGCGTGTGTACCCGGCGGACTCGGCGGCTGCGACCGGCGCCGCGCCGGGCCCGTTGATGCGCACGCTGGCATCCAGCAGCTCAGCAGCCGTGCTGACCAGCATGTCCAACGAGCCTGGGATGGCGGAGCGGGTGAGGCGTTCCTGGTCGTCGATGAGCCGCTGCTGCTCAAGTTGGGCGCGGCGGCGCTGCTCCTGGTGTATCGCCGTCAGGATCGAAATGAACGGAATGTGGCGCGGCACCTCGAACAGTCCGATGCCGCGCCGCCGGGCCGTGGTGACCACCTGCTCGGGGATGGTGGTAAACGTCAGGCCGGTGCCGAAGCCGATCGCCACGGCCCCGGCGTCCGCCAGGTGGTCGATGTAGCGCCCCAGGTCCGATTGGTTGTCCTTGAAGGCGATGCCCACGGTGAGCACAAGCGAATCGGGTTGGATGAACTCGGTGGCGTCCTCGAGTTCGTTCGTCTGCGCAAGCGCGAAGCCGCTGGTAGAGGGGGCGACAACTTGGCGCAATGCCAGCTCTGGTTTGTGCGTGAGCCAGGTGAAGGTCAGATCCATTGGGCTCCATTCCGTACATCACGTCGATGCAATATCGCCACACTGTACATGGCGCCGGTCACACCGAGTCCCCATACTGTGCTGCAACACGTTGAAACGATGGTTGCAAGGAGACAAGGAGCACAGCATGCAGGATCTGAAGTACCACCTCCCCCAAGAACGCCGCGTGAGCACCGACGGGATGGGGCCAAAGAGCAAGGATTTGGACGCTCGCCGCCAGAGTGCTGTGGCGCGCGCCCTCTCCCCCGGGCTGCCTGGCTACGTGGTCGAAGGTGACGGCGGAGTGCTCGTGGACGCGGACGGTAACTCGTTCATCGATTTTGCATCCGGCATCGCCGTGACCTCCGTCGGCGCGTCCAACGAGAAGGTTGCGGCGGCGGTTGCGGAAGCGGCGGCGAAGTTCACTCACACCTCGTTCATGGTCTCGCCGTACGAGTCCTACGTCGCCGTGTGCGAGAAGCTCAACGAACTCACCCCGGGCGATTTTGCCAAGAAGTCCTTCCTGCTCAACTCCGGCGCGGAGGCCGTGGAAAACGCAGTGAAGGTGGCGCGCTCCTACACCGGCAAGCCAGCGGTGGTGGTGTTCGACCGCGGTTACCACGGCCGCACCAACCTCACCATGGCCATGACCGCGAAGAACAAGCCGTACAAGACCAAGTTCGGGCCGTTCGCCTCCGACGTCCACCGGGTGCCGGGTTCCTACCCGCTTCACGACGGCCTGACCGGCAAAGAAGCCGCCGACCGCGCAATCAAAGCCATCGAGCAGGAGGTCGGCGCAGAAAACCTCGCCTGCGTGGTCATCGAACCGATCCAGGGCGAGGGCGGCTTCATCGTCCCCGCCGAAGGGTTCCTGCCGGCGATCGCGCAGTGGTGCCGCGACAACGACGTTGTCTTCGTCGCCGACGAGATCCAGGCCGGGTTCGCCCGCACCGGCGAATGGTTCTCCGTCAATCACGAGGGCGTGGTGCCGGACGTGATCACCACTGCCAAGGGCATCGCGGGCGGCCTGCCGCTGTCCGGTGTGACAGGCCGCGCTGAGATCATCGACGCCCCCATTCCCGGCGCGCTCGGCGGCACCTACGGCGGCAACCCCGTCGCCTGCGCCGCAGCGCTGGCCGCCATCGAGGAGATGGAGGCCAACGACCTGCCGGGCCGCGCCCGTGAGATTGAACAGCTCGTGCGCACCCATCTGGAACCCCTGGTGGAGCTCGACGGTGTGCGGGAGCTGCGCGGCCGGGGCGCAATGATCGCGCTGGAGCTTGAAGACGGCGCAGCGACCGCAGACGTCGCCGCCGCGTGCAAGAACCAGGGCGTGCTGATTCTCACCTGCGGCATGGACGGCAACGTGATCAGGCTGCTGCCCTCGCTGGTGATCCCAGAGAACCTGCTTGTGGAGGGGCTGGAGATCCTCGCAGGCGCGATCAAGGAGCGTGTGGCGTAAATGGCGAAGCAGTTCGACGTTCTCAACCCCGCCACCGAGGAAGTCATCGCCCAGGTGCCGGACACCGGCAAGGACGAGTGGCTCGCCGCCCTCGGTCGTGCTGTTGAAGCGCAGCGGGCGTGGGCGGAGTTCTCGCCGCGAGGACGCGCTGAGGTGTTGCGCGCCGTGTACGAGAAGATCTCCGCGCGCACCGATGAGTTCGCGCGCACCATGACCGAGGAGATGGGCAAACCGCTGGCGGAAGCCAGAGGCGAGGTCGCCTACGGTGCCGAGTACTTCCGCTGGTTCGCGGAGGAGGCGGTGCGCATCCCCGGGCGCGTCGGCCGAGCACCCGCAGGAAACGGCGACATCGCGGTCACCCGCGCCCCTGTCGGCCCGGTGCTGGCGATTACGCCCTGGAACTTCCCGCTGGCCATGGCCACCCGCAAGATCGCCCCGGCGATGGCGGCTGGTTGCCCGGTGCTGGTCAAACCCGCAACCGAGACACCGCTGACGATGCTGCTGGTGGCAGACATCATCACGGAGGCACTCAGAGAGGCGGGCGGCCCGCAGGATCTGGTGCAGATCCTCACCACCACCGACTCCGCTGGCTTGTCGGAAACGCTGATGGCGGACCCGCGCCTGCGCAAGATCACGTTCACCGGCTCCACCGCTGTGGGCAAGATCCTGGTCAAACAGTCTGCGCACAACCTGCTGCGCACCTCGATGGAGCTCGGCGGCAACGCGCCGTTTGTGGTCTGCGAGGACGCGGACCTGGATCTCGTTGTGGAGTGCGCCATGCAGGCGAAGATGCGCAACGGCGGCGAGGCCTGCATCGCTGCGAACCGCTTTATCGTCCACGAGTCTCTGGCCGGGGAGTTCACCGAGCGCCTCACCCAGCGCATGTCGGAGGTGACTATGGGCAACGGCCTCGACGACGGCGTCACGCTCGGCCCGATGATCACCGCGAAGCAGCGCGACGGGATAGCGGAGCTCGTCGATAAGGCGGTTGCGGCCGGAGCCACCGTCACCACCGGCGGCGAGGTCCCCGAAGGCAAGGGCTATTTCTACCCGGCCACCGTCCTCATCGACGTCCCTGCGGACGCCCCCATCCTGCGCCAAGAGATCTTCGGTCCGGTGGCCACCGTGACCACCTTCGCCGACCTCGCAGAAGGCATCGCCGCCGCCAACGACACCGAGTTCGGGCTGGCGGCGTATGGATTCAGCGAGAACGTGCATACCTGCCGCCGTCTCGCCGAAGAGCTCAAGGCCGGCATGGTGGGCATCAACCGCGGCGCCATCTCGGACGCCGCGGCCCCCTTCGGTGGTATCAAGCAATCCGGCTTCGGCCGGGAGGGCGGCGCCGAAGGCATCGACGAGTATCTCGACGTGAAGTACCTGGCGCTGTAACCAGAAAGGAATCACAACCATGTCCCAATACGCAGTAACCAACCCGGCTACCGGCGAAGTCGTGGAGACCTTCACTGGCGCTACTGATCAGCAGGTCCAGGACGCGATCGCAGCGAGCGCCGCCGCTTTTGCCGGCTGGTCCGCGCAACCGTACAGCTACCGTGCGGAGCGCTTGAAAACGCTCGCGGAGCTTCTCCGCGGCAACAGCCGCGAGCTCGCAGAAGTGTCGTGCACAGAGATGGGCAAGCCGTTGCAGGAGATGGTGGCGGAGATCGAGTTTTCCGCCGATATCATCGACTATTACGCAGACAACGGCGAGAAATTCGCGGCGGAACAGCAGCTACCAACCGAAGGCGGCACAGCGGTGATGCGCCGCTTGCCCCTCGGACCCTTGCTAGGCATCATGCCGTGGAACTTTCCTTACTACCAGGTCGCACGCTTTGTGGGCCCGAACCTGATGTTGGGCAACACCATCGTGCTCAAGCACGCGGAGATCTGCCCGCGCAGCGCACTGCGATTCGAGGAACTCACGCGCGAGGCCGGGATCCCCGACGGCGTGTACGTCAACGTCTTTGCCTCGCATGAACAGGTCTCGGACATTATCGCGGATAGGCGTATCCAGGGGATTTCTCTTACTGGCTCCGGGCGTGCCGGCGCGGCCGTCGCGGCTCAAGCCGGCGAGCAGCTGAAGAAAGTCGTGCTGGAACTTGGCGGCACAGACCCCTACATCTTGCTGGATACGGACGATGTGGCCGCGGCGGCGAAGCTGGCCTTCACCACCCGAATGATCAACACCGGCCAAGCGTGCAATTCCAACAAGCGCATGATTGTGATGGAGCATATTTACGACGAGTTCGTGGCTGAGCTGGTAGAGCTGGCAAAGGCGATGCGGCCGACGACCTGGGACAAGGTGGAAGAGGGCACGTATTGCCCGCTGTCGTCGCGAGGCGCGGCAGAGGGGCTGCGCCAGCAGCTCGACGAGGCCGTTGCCGCCGGCGCCAACCTGCGGGTCGGCGGAGAGCTCAGCGAGACCGGCGCGTACGTCTCCCCCGCTGTAATCACGGACATCCCCCGGGGGTCTGAGCCCTTCTACGCGGAATTCTTCGGCCCCGTCGCCGAGGTGTACAAGGTCTCCTCGGACGAGGAAGCCGTCGCCCTTGCAAACGACTCCCTATACGGGCTCGGTGGTGCGGTGTTCTCCACGGACGAGGACCGGGCAAAGGCCGTCGCAGACCGTCTGGAGGTTGGGATGGCCAACGTGAACACACCGGCCGGTATGGGGGCTGAGCTCCCCTTCGGCGGCGTGAAGCAATCGGGTTACGGCCGGGAACTCGGACCCGAGGGCATGGACGAGTTTGTGAACAAGCAGCTCTACTACGTGGCCGAGTAGACGGCGATGCTGGGTGAGTGTGCATTTGCATACGCTCCTGACATAGCCGTTGACGTTTCGCACGGGATCTCCGCAACCACATTTTTGGCTGCGGCGTCTCAAATACGCTCGGGGAAACGCTCCCGAGGAGGCATAACCGATTGAGAAAGGTGGCACCCGCATGGTCCATGTCGGCAAGGAAATCGTGAACGCACTGGAGACGCAGGGCGTCGAGCGCACGTTCATCGTCCCTGGGGAAAGCTTCCTCCCGGTGCTGGACGGGCTGCACGATTCTTCCATCGACACAGTGGTGTGCAGGCAGGAAGGCGGCGCCGCCTACATGGCGGAAGCCCAGGGCAAGGCGACGGGCAAGCCCGGCGTTGCCATGGTCACCCGCGGCCCGGGTGCGTCCAACGCTTTCGTGGCCATTCATGCGGCATGGCAGGACTGCACCCCGATGGTGCTGTTTGTCGGACTGATCCCGTTTTCGGACCGGGACCGCGAGTCCTTCCAGGAGTTTGACCCCAAGGCGTGGTTTGGGACGCAGGCCAAGCAGGTGTTCGTTTTGGACGACCCGTCTTCCGCATCCCGCGTCGTGGCCGACGCGTTCTTCCAGGCTTCAACCGGCCGCCCCGGACCGGTAGTGGTCGGTCTGCCGGAAGATGTGCTCTACGAGGAGTTCGAAGGCACTGTGTATCCACCCCGCCCGGTGTCGCGGGGAGGGGTGTCGCAGGGGCAACGGGACGCCGTCGAAAAGCAGCTTGCTTCCGCGAAACGGCCGCTGATCTACGCAGGTGGCCCCGGGTGGGACCAGGAGACCTCGCGCAAACTCGCCGAGTTCGCGGACGCCCACAACATTCCGGTGGTGCACGACTGGCGCGCAACGGACCGCATCGCGTTTTCTGCTGCTGCCAACGCCGGTTGGCTGGGCTACGGCCGCGACGAGAACGTCGCGCGCCTGTTGGACGACGCCGATGTGTTGGTGCAGGTAGGCGCGGCGCTTACCGACGTCCCGACGGACGGTTACACCCTGCGCCAAAGCCCGGACGCGGTGAACATCATCGCACTGATGGACACAGCGCTGCGCGGCCACTCCGGCGCAGTGACCGAACACATCGTGGCCTCGCCAGCGGAGTTCGTGGACGCGCTGGCCACATTGGACGTGCCGGTGGCGGACGGGCAGCGCTACGCCGCCGCGCACCAGGCGCACCTCGACTTTGCCGCGATCAGCCAGCCGGATACCTGGCGTAAAGCACCTGAAGGCACCGCCCACCTGGAGGAGGTGTTCCGGCAGCTTCAGGAACAGGTTGGCAACGACGGGATCTACACCTTCGGCGCCGGCGACCACTGCATCTGGGCCCAGCGTTTCCTGCGCACCGAGCAGTTCCCCTCCCAGCTGGGCATGCGCAACGGCTCCATGGGGTACTCGGTGCCTGCGGCGGTTGCCGCCGCGCTGGAGTTCCCGGAACGCACCGTTGTCACGATCGCCGGCGACGGCGAATACCTGATGAACGGCCAGGAGTTCGCTACCGCAGTGCAGGAGGGCACCGCGTTCCTGGCGGTGACGGTGACCAACGGCCAATACTCCACTATCCGCGGGCACCAGGAGAAGTACTTCCCGGGCAGGGTGAGCGGAACCCAGATGGTCAATCCGGATTTTGCGGAGGTGGCGAAAGCGTTCGGCGGCCATGGCGAGCTGGTCACTGCAGACGACCAGGCCGCCGGCGCCATCGAGCGGGCTCTGCGGAAGGTGCGCGAGGAGCGCGTGCCCGCCATCGTCAATGTGATTGTGGCGCAGGAGCTGGGGCTGCCGGAATAACGCCCTTCCACGGCAGCGAGGCCAGCGCGAGCGCCGCCTGCGACGGGACGGTGACGTCCAGGCCGGTGTGCGCCTTGAAGGACTGCAGGCGGTTGACCACCGTGTTCCGGTGGCAGTGCAGCAGCGCTGCCACATCTTTGGTGGATCCACTTTTCAGGTACGCCTCCACGGTATCCACCACATCCGGCGCACTCTTGCGCAGCTCCACCACCCCGGCGTGCGCCGCGTGAAGCTGCACAGGAAGCAACGGGCGGATCTGCTGCGCTGCCAACGCCCAGGCCACGTCCTGTACAGGGATGAGGCGGCCAGGGTTTTCCGCGGCGTCGAACATGCTCACGCTCGCACGCACAGCGGCTCGCACCGCCGCCAAGTTGGGGAGCTGGTTGAACGTCACCGCACCGAGATGGTCTGTGTGATCCCGGATGAAATCCTGGGCTTGTGTGCTGGCGGGAAAGAAGGCCGCGTACAGGCCGTGGTATCCGTGGCCGAAGATTTCCCCGCGGGCGGCGAGAGGCTCCAGCACGGTTTGGGCCGGGGCCCACTCGCTGGGGTGGAACACCACGAGGTCGATGGCGGTGCCCTCCGCAATCCCCAGTGCCCTGGAGATGGCGCCCATGGCCTGCTCCCCCAAGTGCTCGGCGGAAAAGAGCCGCTCAATGTGGCGGGCGTGGGCGAAACGGGCGTCGTGCCGCGCCCGCGCCTGCTCGGCCGCATACGCGCCGCGGATGTGCACTGTGTAGCGCGACACCAACCTCTGAATGTCCGCCACGTGCTCCACCAGCACAGGCAGCTGCTGCGGGGACACCGTTGCGCGGAAGTGGTCCCACAGCACGGTGAAGTCGATCTGGATGGCATCTACCAGCGCGGACAGGCGCACGCCCTGGTGCGCCCGCTTGGTGCCCAACTGGCGGGCGTGCGCTGCGAGTGAGTCTTCATCCATCCCGTACTCGAGCTGCACCAGGAAAAGCCCCAGGATGCTGGTGGCTGTCGAGCGGAGCTCGGCGTCGTCCACGATGTCCTCGCGGTAGTAGCCCAAGTCGTGGAACTGCTCGAGGAACGCAGCGACGAGCTCGGGTAAGTCCTCACGAACTTGCTGGACAATATCGTTCCAGCTGTCCGTCGAATCAGTGTGCATGTGCACAACGTTACAAGCGCGGGTTATGAGATGTGCCAGAAGTCGGCAAAGAGGTGCCGATCACGGCAGTTGCCCAATAGTGTCAGGGGACACAATTCGGAGCTGCACGGAGGAGGCGGGCTTATGAACGCAACCACCATCATCAACGCGCGCGCAAAAACTATGGACGGGGCGGGCGGCACCGCGACGTCGATACGCATCGGCTTCGGCCGCATCCTGGAGGTGGACAGCGAGCCAGCGCCCGGTGACACGGTGATCGATGCCCGCGGCCGCACCATCATCCCGGGGTTCAACGACGCCCACGCGCACAGCGTGTGGTTCGGCCAGACACTGCGCGAAATCAACCTCGGTGGCGCGCGCACGCGTGCCGACGTCCTACAGGCGCTGCGGGAAGAACGCCCCGGGGAATGGGTCGTCGCCAGCGGATTCAACCCGAACCTGCTCACAGACGGCCCACTGCCCATCGCCGACCTCGATCACGCAACAGCGGGAAAACCGCTGTTGATCAAGCACAACTCCGGGCACGCCTACACCGTCAACAGCGAGGCGCTGCGCCGGGCCGGAATCGACCCGGCGAACCCGCCGCACATAGAGGGCGGCGAAGTGGTCGTGGACGACACCGGCAACGCCACTGGGTTGCTGGACGAAAACGCTATGCGCCCGATCAACGATGTGCTGCAGCCGGAAAGCGAGCACAACATCACCGACGCGCTTGATCGCGCCGGGCGGCACTACCTCAGCGAAGGCATCACGTCGGTGACGGACGCCGGCGTCGCCGGTGGCTGGATCGGGCACAGCCCCCAGGAGTTCGGCTTCTACCAGCGGGCGCGCGAGACAGGAAAGCTCCACGTGCGCACGCAGGCGATGATCACTCTCGACGCGCTGCACGGCATCGACGGCCACGAGGACGACCCGGAGGTGCACGGGCTCGACGCCGGCATCCGCACCGGTCTCGGCGACGACCTGCTGCAGATCGGGCCGGTGAAAATCTTCACCGACGGCTCCCTGCTGGGAAAGACAGCGGCGATGACGGAGGACTACGCCTGCTGCTGCCACGCCGGATATTTTCAAGGCGACACCGACACGATGCGTTCGCGTGCGCTCGCGGCAGCTGCCGGCGGGTGGTCGCTAGCGCTGCACGCAATCGGCGATAGAGCGGTGGATTTTGCGCTGGACGTGATCAGCGAAGCCGTCGATAAGCATGGGCCCCGCACAATCCCGCACCGCATCGAGCACGGCGGTGTGGTGCGAAACGACCAGATTGAGCGCATGGCCAAGGCCGGAGTCGTGCTCGTGCCGCAGCCGCGGTTCATCGCGGAGTTCGGAGACGCGATGGCGGAAGCCATCGGCGCCGAACGCGCGGCGCTGTCGTACCCGGGAAAGCGGCTGCTCGAGCGCGGCGTGGTGCTGCCGGGCAGCTCCGACAGGCCAGTGGCCACGGGCACCCCGCTCGCCGTGGTGCAAAGCTTCGTCGAACGCACCACCGCCTCCGGAAAAAGTTACGGGCCGCAAGACCGGATCACCGCCGACGAGGCGCTGTACGCCTACACCGCGGGATCCGCCGCAGCGACAGGCTGGGCCGGGAAGAAAGGGCAGATAGCTCCTGGTCAGCTTGCGGATCTTGTGGTCCTGGGAGCCGATCCGGCCGAAGTGCCGGCCAGCCAGATCGGCGACATCCCCGTCGAGGCCACGGTGCTTGGCGGGCAACTCGTCCACGGCAGCTTCTAGCCACTTTCTAGGAAGGACTTGAACACAATGCAGACCACTCAGCCAACAGATGAGCGGTTCCTCTCGGATTTCGCGGCGATGAGCGAGAACGGCGCAACCCCCGGCGGCGGCGTGGAGCGCCAGGCCGCAAGCGAGGGCGACGTGAAAAACCGCGCCTGGTTCACCGGTGTGCTCGAGGGTTTCGGCGCGGACGTCGGCTTCGACGAGATTGGCAACCAGTATGGCCTGTTTGAACTGGCACCGGGCGCCCCTTACGTCGCTGTCGGCTCGCACCTGGATTCGCAGCCACTCGCAGGACGCTTCGACGGCGCGTACGGCGTGCTCGCCGGTGCCCACGCCGCCGCGCGCGTGGCCGCGAAAGCGAAACGCGGCGAGCTGACACCCCGGTTCAACCTCGCGGTGGTGAATTGGTTCAACGAGGAAGGCTCCCGCTTCGCCCCGTCGATGATGGGCAGCTCAGTCTTCACCGGCTCCCTCGACCTCGCGGTGGCGCGTGAAGCCACAGACCTGCAGGGAGTGACAGCGGGCGAGGCCATTGATGCGGCGAAGTGGGCACCGCTCATCGACGCCCCAAGGGTGGCCACCTACGCCGAAATCCACGTTGAACAGGGCCGGGAGCTCGAAGATAACGGCAACCAGATCGGCCTGGTTACCGCCACCTGGGGCGCAAGCAAGTTCGTCGCCACAGTCCGCGGCGAGCAGGGCCACACTGGATCCACCATGATGCGGGACCGCCGCGACGCCCTGTTCGGCGCCTCGCTGGTGATTGCCGGCGTGCGCCGCCTGACGGAAGAGTTTAAGGAAGGGCAGCTGCAGGCGTCGGTCTCGCAGCTCACGTTGGAGCCCAACTCGCCGGTGACCATCGCGCGCGAGGTCCGCTTCAACGTCGACCTGCGCTCCCCTTCAGCGGAGGTGCTGGAGAAGGCGCGGGCGCGTGTGGACGAGATTGTCGCCGCAGCCTCCGACGAGGCAAAGGTCGACGTCGACCTTGAGCTCACACACGAATGGGCGCTCAACCCCTACCCCGAGGCCGGCGTGGAGCTGGCGCGCACGTGCGCAACGGAGCTCGGCTTGTCCCACCAAGAGATCTTCACGGTGGCTGGCCATGACTCGACGAACATGAAGGAGCACTACCCCACCGTCATGCTGTTCATCCCCAGCGTCGACGGCATTTCCCACAACGAGGCCGAGTACACCACGGACGAAGACTGCCTGACCGGACTGGCACTGCTTACCCGGGTGGTTGAAGAGCTCGCGGTAGGCAAGCTCGCACCCGATGAACGCTGAGCCCATTTGTCCCACCCCACCCAACCCAGATGGCAATAGCCCCGACGAAAAGGACCCACACTCATGTCCACCACGTTTAGCCGGTCTTCCTCCGGCGAAAAAGCACACGGCGATCTGCCGGACCTGCATAGCGACGAGCACATCGCGCAGTCCCGCGCCGAGTTCCAGATGGACCAGCTCTCAGCCGCTGACGCTGAGGTGATCAAAGAAAACCGGGCCGGTGACGTACCAGACGGAAACTTCTTGTCCTGGGCCATCACACTGTTCGGCACCGCAGTCGGCGCCGGCATCCTGTTCTTGCCCATTGATGCCGGAAGTTTCGGCTTCTGGCCGCTACTTTTCGCCACGTTCCTTGTCCTGCCGCTCGTGTTCTTCTCACACCGCACGTACGCACGCATCGTTTCTGCGTCTCCGGAGAAGGGGCTGGATGTCCTGCAGGTCGTCACAGCGCTGACCGGCCGTAAGCGGGGCCTGGCTACCGCCATCCTCTACTGGCTGGCCATCTACCCGACGGTGCTGATCTACGGCATCTCCATCACCAACACGGTGGACAGCATGATCGTCAACCAACTCAACGGGCCGCACGTGAACCGTGTCGTGCTCGCCACGATTTGCGTGGGCCTGATGACGGGTGCGTTCGCCCTGGGCAAGAAAGCAACCCTGTGGTTGGCCAACATCCTTGTCTACCCCCTCATCATCGCCCTCGCCGCGGTGTCCATCTACCTCATTCCTAAATGGGACCTCGCCGGCTTCATGGAGTACGAATCTGGCACTCCGCTGTGGAAGTCCATGCTGCTGCTTCTGCCGGTGATGGTGTTCTCCTTCAGCCACATGGCGGCGCTGTCCCAGTTCGCCCTCGACGTGCAAAAGAAGAAGAAGGGCGACGTCGCGGCCACCGAGCGCGAGGTGTCCAAGATTGAGATGATCACCGCGATCATGCTGGTGTTCTTCACGATGTTCTTCGTGTGGTCCTGCTCGCTCACCCTCGGTGCAGACGGCATGAATGAGGCCCGCGCGCAGAACATCCCGATCCTGTCCTACTTCGCCAATGTCACCAACACCCCGTTCATGGCGGTGATCAGCCCGGTGATCGCCATCTGCGCGATCGCATCGTCCTACTTCGGCCACATGCTGGGCACCGAGGAGGGAACGTCCTACCTCATCCGCGTGGCGGCTCCGGGTGTGGCGGACAGGATCAACCCGCAGGCGTTGCGCTGGTGCATCTACGTCTTCGTGTTCGTGACTACGGTGCTGGTGGCGGTGCTCAACCCGTCGATTCTGACGCTGATCTCCGCGGTCGGCGGCATCTTCGTCGCCTTCCTCGTCTACATCGTGCCCAACCTGCTGTTTAACAAGGCCACCGCGTTCAAGCATTACGCTCGCCGTCCAGACACGATCTTCGTCCTCATCATGGGCGTGATCATCATGGGCGTGACTATCTGGCAAATGTTCTAAGAAAGGACCGCTTGTGCTTCGTGCAGATCTTTCCCTCTTCCCGGACTACAAGCCCGGAAAGTCCGACGAAACAAAACTGAAGTTGTCCGCAAACGAAGCGAACTTCGGGCCCTTGCCTACCGCGCTGGAAGCCATCCGTGAATCGGCGTTGCGGGCGAACCGGTACCCCATCTCCGGCTCACCGGTGTTGCGGAAGGCGTTGGCTGATCGCCTCGGTCTGGCGGAGGAGCAGGTGGCGGTCACGCCCGGGGCATCGGCGGTGATCCAGCAGGCCGTGTTGATGACGTGTGCGGCAGGCGACGAGGTCCTCTTTCCGTGGCGCAGCTTCGAGGCGTACCCGCTCTATGCTCGCGTCGGCGGGGCCACCCCGGTCCAGGTACCGCTCGGCGAGGACGAAGCGATCGATTTGGATGCGGTTGCAGACGCAATCACAGACCGCACCCGCCTGATCATCATCTGCAACCCGAATAACCCCACTGGCCTGACCATCACCAAAGACGAGTTCACCGAATTCATGCGGCGGGTCCCGGAGGACATCGTGGTGGTGTTGGATGAGGCCTATTACGAGTTCAACGATGCCGAGGACACTCCGGACGGCGTCGAAGAAATTGTGAAGTATCCAAACCTCATTGGCGCGCGGACCTTCTCCAAGGCCTACGGCTTGGCGGGGTTGCGTGTCGGCTACGGCTTCGGCCATCCGGAGCTGATTCGCTCGCTCGGGCTAGTCGCGCTTCCGCTGACTGTCACCGAACTATCGGAGCTCGCCGCCGTCGCGTCGCTGGAGGCGCACGACGAGCTCATGGTGCGAGTGAAAGAGACGCAAGCCCAGCGCGACCGGGTCTCTGAAGAGCTCGGCGTGAAGCGTTCTCACGGAAACTTCGTCTGGATTCCAGGCGTCAACGGCGCTGAGATCGAGCAGAAGATCAGTGCCGAGGGCATCATCATCCGCAGCTACCCAAATTCGGGAGCGCGCGTGAGCATCACCGACGAGGCAGAGACCGACCAGTTCCTTGCCGCCTGGCGGCGCGCGGGGCTGCCGTAAAATGGAGCTATGACCAGCGTCTTCTACACCACGTTCTATGGCTCCACCCGCCAGTACGCCGAGGCGCTGGCCGCCCGCCTCGGCACGGTTGCGCGCGAGCTGCCCGACACCCTCGACGCTACGGGCGGCCCCGTCGTCGTACTCTCCCCCGTCCACGGCCCTTCCCACCCGGGCGTGCGATTCATCAAGTCGCTGCCGGCGATTGACCGCCCGTTGGCATTGGTGACTGTGGGCATGACGCTTGTCGACGTCGCAAGGCACGACGATGCCCCCGGCACCCTCCTCGGGGACCGCGCCGGGCAAGTGACCCGCTTCTACCTGCCTGGCAGGCTGAATTACTCGGAACTGACCAACGCCCACCGGTGGACGATGAAGGCGCTGGTGGGGGCGCTGCGGCTCAAACGCAATCGCACCGAGAACGAGCAGGCGCTGGTGGACAGCTACGGCCAGGACATCGACCGTGTGGACCTTGCGCTGCTCGACCCGGTGGTGGAGTGGGCGCAGCGCGCTTAGATGTTGCGATTAGCGGCCGAGATTCGGCAGCTGGATTGCGCCGGACTGCAGCGCGAAGTTCGCGATCAGTCCGAGCACTGCCAGGACAACGGTGGCGATGATGCCGCCCTTGATGCCCGCCTCCAGCGGCTCGGACTCGTAG
This sequence comes from Corynebacterium sp. HMSC034A01, assembly GCF_001838175.1. NCBI lineage: Bacteria > Bacillati > Actinomycetota > Actinomycetes > Mycobacteriales > Corynebacteriaceae > Corynebacterium > Corynebacterium sp. HMSC034A01. Next base: position 200,985 of record NZ_KV835919.1, read on the forward strand.
TTCTCTCCGTCGAGGCACGCCTGCACGGCCTGGGCGTTGTTGGCCTTCTGCTGCGCCGCGTTCTCGGAGGAGCCGAACGCCTCGCCGACGGCCGCGGAGGTGCGCTGCACACCCGTCAGGCGGTTCAGCTCCACGCCCTCAACGCCCTGCTTTGCGACGATCTCCTGCGCCACGCTCTTCGTCCCAATGCCGTCGAGGTCGAGCTTGCACACCGGCAAATTCTTGCTGCCGGCCATGGTGTTGGAGGCGGCGTCGGCGGGGCCGGCGGCCAGCGAGACGGCCATGGTGGCGGCGAGCGCGGCAGCGGTGAACTTCTTCATGGGAACTCCTGTATAGGGGCGGGAAAACTGAGAAATGACAGTAATCAATATATCCGGCGCCTAGACGGGTGTCCGAGAAGGGCTGTCGTTGACGCCAGTGATTTGCCCCCGTGATCTCCCCGGTTATCGCCGTGCGCCGTGTTGCCTTATCATTCCTGTGGCTTAAACCACTCACGCGTTAAGGAGTACCTTTGACCACAGCGGGCAAAGAGTTCAATTTGGACCACCTCACCGTCGCCGACAAACGGCAGGTGGAGGAAAACCGGTCCGGCACCGTCCCCGACGGCGGCACCCTGTCCTGGGCAATCACCCTGTTCGGCACAGCCGTCGGCGCCGGCATTCTGTTCCTCCCAATCGACGCCGGCAGCTTCGGCTTTATCCCCCTGCTGCTGATCACCCTGTTCATCGGCCCGATGGTGTTCTTCTCCCACCGCACCTACGCCCGCATCGTGGCCGCCTCCCCGGTCAAGGGCTTGGACGTGCTGCAGGTGGTCACCGCGCTCGCCGGCCGCAACCGCGGCCTGATGACGGGCCTGATGTACTGGCTGTCCATCTACCCCATCGTGCTCATCTACGGCGTGAGTATCACCAACACGATGGACAGCTTCGTGGTCAACCAGCTGGGTGGTCCCGAAGTGCCGCGCTGGCTCATGGCCATCCTGTGCGTCGGTGCGCTCACCGGCGCCTACGCCCTGGGTAAGAAGGCCACCCTGGCCTTTGCCAACCTGCTGGTCTACCCCCTGATCATCGCGCTGGCCGCGGTGTCGTTCTACCTCATCCCCCAGTGGGACCTGGCCAGCTTCCGCTCCTACGAGTCCGACGTGCCCTTCTGGAAGGCGATGCTGCTGATCCTGCCGGTGTTCGTGTTCTCCTTCAACCACATGCCGGCGATGTCCCAGTTCGCCCTGGACGTGCAGAAGAAGTACCCGGATGACCTGGAGTCCACCAAGAAGGCCGTGGCGAAGACCGAGGCCATCACCACCGGCCTGCTGGTGGTGTTCACCATGTTCTTCGTGTGGTCCTGCACCCTGGCGCTGGGCGCCGACGGCATGGACGCCGCTCGCGAGCAGAACATCCCCGTGCTGTCCTACCTAGCCAACGAGACCCACACGCCGTTTTTGGCCGTCCTCTCCCCGATCGTCGCCCTGTGCGCGATCGCGTCGTCCTACTTCGGCCACGTCATGGGCGCCGAGGAAGGCACCACGTACCTGGTGCGTGCCGTGGCCCCTGGCGTCGCTGAGCGTATGGACCCGAAGAAGCTGCGCTGGGGCATCTACGCGTTCATCTTCGTCACCACGGTGATCGCCGGCATCCTCAACCCGTCGATCCTGGACCTGATCTCCGTGGTCGGCGGCGTGTTCATCACCTTCCTGGTGTACATCGTGCCCATGCTGCTGTTCCGCTACGCCAAGGACTACCAGCGCTACGCCAACAAGCCCGAAACCTGGTTCGTGTTCGTGCTCGGTGTGATCATCATGGGCGTGGCCATCTGGCAGATGTTCGCCTAAAACCTAGAGGTGCACGACTTCGAAGTCGCCGTGCTCGGCGAGGTACTCCGCCGCCACGGAGCGGTGGCAAACTCCGGGGTCGGGCTCTGAGCAGAGGAGGGCGGAGCCGTCGACAAGCTTGGGCATTGTGCGCTCTGAAAACTCGGCGCGCAACTGCTTTGCAAACTCGTCGAACGGTAGACCCTCCTTGCGGTACGCGCGCATGAGGTCCTCGCTGGGCGCGAGCGCTAGCTCGTGGGAGTAGCCGATGCCCGCGATGGTGTCGAGGAACCACGGCAAATCCGACTCCTTTGTGAAGCCGGCGAGCTGATTCGAATTGTGCCGCCGGATATCCACGATCCGCTTCACGCCGTTGTCCCGGAGGATGTTGAAGAATTCCTCCGCAGTTTTCTTGCTGTAGCCGATGGTGTAGAGCTGCATGTTCGCGACTCTAGTTACAGCGTTGCTTTGGGCTGCGGACTCTGCATTGCGGACAATTCCGGGCAGGCCAACTATTGGGGAATGCCAACGAAACGCGGTTTTGTAGAAGTTTGCATGCGTAACGGCGAATAAGATCTCTACCTGCGGGTTTAAATCTGGACGATCGTCCTAATTGCCGATTAGTGCAAAACCGCCCCAAAACCGCCCCAGATCCCGCGCCGGGCGCCTGCGTCCAAAGCCCCTTAACTACACTGCATAACCATGACTGAGGCGACCCCGCACCGCTATACGGCCGAGCTGGCCAACACCATCGAGCAGAAGTGGCAGGCGTACTGGCGCGACAACCAGACGTTTTACGCCCCGAACCCGGTCGGCGACCTTGCTACCGGCGAGCTCCTCCCGGACGACAAGCTCAACGTCCAGGACATGTTCCCCTACCCCTCGGGCACGGGCCTGCACGTGGGCCACCCGCTGAGCTACATCGCCACGGACGTGTTCGCGCGCTACAACCGCATGTTGGGCAAGAACGTCCTGCACACGCTGGGTTACGACGCCTTCGGCCTCCCCGCGGAGCAGTACGCCATCCAGACCGGCACGCACCCGCGCGTGACCACCGAGGCGAACATCGCGAACATGCGCCGCCAGCTGGCCATGCTGGGGCTCGGCCACGATCCGCGCCGTTCCGTGGCCACCACGGATCCGGAGTTTTACAAGTGGACGCAGTGGATTTTCCTGCAGATTTACAACGCCTGGTTCGACGAGGACCTGCAGAAGGCCCGCCCGATCGAGGATCTGGTCAAGGACCTCATGTCCGGCGCCCGCACCACCAAGGACGGCCGCAACTTCCGCGACCTGACCACGGAGGAGAAGCACAAGGCTATCGACGAGTTCCGCCTGGTCTACCTCTCCGACTCCATGGTCAACTGGTGCCCGGGCCTGGGCACGGTGCTTGCCAACGAGGAGGTCACTGCCGAGGGCCGCTCGGAGCGCGGCAACTTCCCGGTCTTCCGCAAGCGCCTGCGCCAGTGGATGATGCGCATCACGGACTACTCGGATCGCCTGCTCGACGACCTTGACCTGCTCGAATGGCCCGAAAAGGTCAAGAGCATGCAGCGCAACTGGATCGGCCGTTCCCGCGGCGCGGACGTGCACTTCGCCTCCCCCGCCGGCGACATCACGGTCTTCACCACCCGCCCGGACACCCTCTTCGGCGCGTCCTACGTGGTGCTTGCACCGGAGCATCCGCTTGTCGACGAGCTGGTCACCGCCTCCTACCCCACCGACGTGGACAGCCGCTGGACCGGCGGCGCCGCCACCCCGCGCGAGGCAGTGGATGCCTACCTGCGCTCGATTGCCGCGAAGTCCGACGTGGAGCGCCAGGAGAACAAGGAAAAGACCGGCGTGTTCCTCGGCTCCTATGCCGTGAACCCGGTCAGCGGCGAAGAGGTGCCGATCTTCATCGCTGACTACGTGCTCACCGGCTACGGCACCGGCGCCATCATGGCGGTGCCGGCGCACGACGAGCGCGACTACGAGTTCGCCTCCGTCTTCGGCCTGCCCATCACCCCGGTGCTGGACGGCGACGTTTCCGAGGCGGCGTTCACCGGCGACGCGGAGCACATCAACTCCGCGAACGAGGACGGCCTGGATCTCAACGGCCTGGGCAAGGGCGAGGCTATTGAGCGGGCGATCCTTTGGCTCGTCGATAGGCAGAGGGGCTCCGAGAAGATCCAGTACAAGCTGCGCGACTGGCTGTTCGCCCGCCAGCGCTACTGGGGCGAGCCGTTCCCGATCGTCTACGACGAGAACGGCCAGGCGCACGGACTGCCCGAGGACATGCTGCCGGTGGAGCTGCCGCAGGTGGAGGACTACAACCCCGTCGCTTTCGACCCCGACGACGCCGACTCCGAGCCCGCCCCGCCGCTGGCCAAGGCCACCGACTGGGTCGAGGTCGAGCTGGACTTGGGCCACGGCAAGCAGAAGTACTGGCGCGACACGAACGTGATGCCGCAGTGGGCCGGTTCCTCCTGGTACCAGCTGCGCTACATCGACCCGACGAACGACCAGGCGCTGGTGGACATCGAGAACGAGCGCTACTGGACGGGCCCGCGCCCCGACGAGCACGGCGAAAACGATCCGGGCGGTGTGGACCTCTACGTCGGCGGCGTCGAGCACGCGGTGCTGCACTTGCTGTACGCCCGCTTCTGGCACAAGGTGCTGTTTGACCTGGGCTTTGTCACCTCGCAGGAGCCGTACCGCCGCCTGTTCAACCAGGGCTACGTCCAGGCCTACGCCTACACCGACTCGCGCGGCGTGTACGTCCCGGCCGCCGAGGTGGAGGAAAAGGACGGCAAGTTCTTCTACAACGGCGAAGAGGTCAACCGCGAGTACGGCAAGATGGGCAAGTCCCTGAAGAACTCCGTCGCGCCCGACGACGTCGTGGAGGAGTACGGCGCCGACACCCTGCGCGTCTACGAGATGTCCATGGGCCCGCTGGACACCTCCCGCCCGTGGGCGACCAAGGACGTCATCGGCGCGCACCGCTTCCTGCAGCGCCTGTGGCGACTGGTGGTGGACGAGGCCACCGGCGAGACTTCCGTCGTGGACACTGCGCTCACCGACGAGGACTCCAAGGCCCTGCACCGCACCATCGCCGGCGTGCGCGACGACTACGAGCACCTGCGCGACAACACCGTCGCCGCCAAGCTCATCGAGTACGTCAACTACCTGACCAAGACCTACCCGAACGGTGCGCCGCGCGCCGCCGTCGAGCCGCTGGTGCAGATGGTCTCGCCGCTCGCGCCCCACATCGCCGAGGAGCTCTGGTCGGTGCTGGGCCACTCCGAGACCATCACGTTCGAGCCGTTCCCGGAGTTTGCCGAGCAGTGGCTTGTCGACGACACCGTCGAAGTCCCCGTCCAAATCAACGGCAAGGTCAAGGCGCGCATCGACGTCGCCACCGACGCCTCCAAGGACGACCTCGAGGCCGCAGCACTTGCCGACGAGCGCGTCACCGACCTCATCGCCGGCAAGAACGTGGTCAAGGTCATCGCCATCCCGGGCCGCATGGTCAACCTGGTGGTGAAGTAGGGAGCTTGGGACTCTGGCCCCAATTTATTCACCCGCCCGACGCCTCCGAGTGAATTAGTTTCCCTTGGACGGTCGGATAATTCACTTTCCCGAGGTAGCGTCGGACCCCGTTGCGGGGTTGTTCACTCGGCGATGAACTATTCCGCACCGGCGCCGACACATCGCGGCTGAATCTGTCAGGCGGGCCCTATCGGCCCAGGTCGGCACAAATGGCGGCCGCAATTTGTCAGGGGTCCTTCCCGTTCAGCGGCCGGGCGGTGAATAGATTCTCACCTTTTGTGCGAACGCACATTCGCGTCCCTCTGGTGTAGTTTGTTCGACCACGATTCCTCACTTCGCGGTTTTTTTGAAGTGTTCTACGGCACATTTGGGGGAAGCCGAGATCCATAACGCATCACGCGGTAGAGGAGGGACACCGTGGCTGAGAACCAGACGCTACAACGACCAACACCCGAGGTGAAAAGGCCTGAGGAGGCCGGAGACTCCGCCGGGGTCGGGAAGATTGCGTTTTCTTCCTTCGTAGGGACCGCCCTCGAGTGGTACGACTTCTTCCTGTTCGGCACCGCCTCAGCGTTGGTGTTCAATCACCTCTTTTTCGCAACACAGAGCCCGACAGTCGCGCTACTTTCGTCGTTCGCGACCTTCGGCGTCGGCTTCCTTGCGCGTCCGTTTGGGGCGATCCTTTTCGGAAAAATGGGTGACCGGTACGGACGCCGGCCTGCGCTGATCCTCTCGATCGTCGTCATCGGAGCGGCGACCGGATTCATTGGTCTTTTGCCAACGTATTTCACTATTGGCATCGCCGCGCCGATTCTTTTGACCCTTGCGCGCTTGGCTCAAGGAATCGCAGTTGGTGGTGAGTGGGGCGGGGCGACAACCCTGGCGCTTGAACATGCACCTGAAGAAAAGCGCGCTCGATACGCAGCGTTAGTCCAGGCTGGATCTCCAGTCGGCACGCTGTTGTCGTCAGGCGCGTTCGCGCTGGTTTTCCTTCTGCCAGCTGAAACGGTGGACTCTTGGGGTTGGCGTCTACCGTTCCTTGCAGCCTTCCCGTTCTTGCTGGTGGCGCTAGTTATCCGCATGCAGGTGGAAGAGTCGCCGGTTTATCAAGCGTTCGCAGATGAGGCGGAACAGGAAGAAAAGCAACAAGAAGGATCGGTTCGGCTGTTGCTGTCCCAGTCCGGTGCTTCCGTGTTCTGGGCAGTCTGCGCGTCATTGGTCGGCATCGGCGGATTTTTCATCATGAGCACCTATGTGCTCAGCTACGGCACGAACGAGCTGGGTGTCGATAGGCAGCCGATGGTCAACGCCACGCTGCTCGGTGCACTAGCTCAGCTGACCACACTGCTCATCTTCGGGCGGTTGGGTGAGAAAGTGGGCGCCGACAAGATTGTTGCCTGGGGTGGAATTGCCACAGTTGCCCTTGCTGTTCCGTTGTGGGCCATGGTCAACACGGGCAACATCGTTTGGATCACGCTGGCGATCATTCTGGGCTTATCCGTCGTAACCGTTCCGTACTCAGTAGTGGGCGTGGTTCTTACAGAGCTGTTTCCGGTCCAGTACCGCTACACCGGGGTGGCTCTGAGCGCGAACATCGCCGCCGCAATATCCGGGTTGTTGCCTTTCCTTATTACCTGGTTGAACACGTTTGCAGACGGTCCCTCGATCTGGCCGGCTGCCGGTGTCCTTATCGGAATTGGTGTGCTGACCGCGGCGGGAGGGTTCGCAGCTCGTCGCCATATGGCCTCGGACAACGTCGTATCAGCGTCGTAGCGACGGATTAGTTCACCCGCCCGATGCCTCCGAGTGAATTAGTTCCCTTTGAGCGGTCGGACAATTCACTTTCCCGAGGTCGCGTCGGACCCCGTTGCGGAGTTGTTCACTCGGCGATGAACCATTCCGCGCCCCTCCCGACACATCGCGGCTGAATCTGTCAGGTGGGCCCTATCGGCCCAGGTCGACACAGATGGCTGCCGTAATTTGTCAGGAACCCGTCCACCGCGACCCCGCCCCGACTCCGCCCGCCGCCCGGGTCTGTGGCTGGTGTGACTGATAACATCCCGAGTGAAAGTTACCCACCAACACGAAGGATAAACACATGTCCACCCCTTACAACGGCGGCGGGTACGAGCCGTACCCGGAGCACCCGGAAGGCAGCCACCCAGAGAACGGCGCCGGCGGCTACCCGGCATACGGCAACACCGGCGACCAAGCCGGCGGCTACCCGGCATACAGCGCCGAAAACCCCCAACACACCCAAAACACCTACGACGCGTTCGAGGTGAACACGGCGGCGTCGATGGCTGGCGCCTCCGCGCTGCGCTTCCACGGCCAGCAGCTCACGGACAACGCCCCCGGCGATGGCGCGTCTCCGCACCCGATCAACGACCCGGCGTCGAATGGCTGGTTTCACGTGAAGGGCAACGGCAAGCTCGAGATCATGGAGGCGCTGAGCTGGGGCGGCAAGGCGCTGTTCGCTAACCCGAAGCTGTGGATCCCGCTGGGTGTGGCCTACACGTTGTTGGCTGTGGCGGGCCAGTTTTTGCCGGGCGTGGGGGCGATGATCGGCGCGGTCGGCATGCTGCTGCTCGCCCCGTGGATGGTGGGTGTGGCGTTGCAGCAGACGCTGGTGAAGCACTTCACCTACAACGACGCGAAGGCGCCGGCGTACGGCAAGACGTTGGGTGTCGCGGCGCTGCTCGGCGTGGTGGCTTCTATCGTCTCCATGATCCTTGTCATGGTGCTCGCGTTCGGCGCGCTGACCACCATTGATCCGTCTACGTTGCCGGATAACCCGGAGAGTGTCTCGCCGGAGGAGATGTGGAACCTGGTGCGTCCGATTTTGGGCGCGCTGGCCGTCACGACGTTGATCACCCTTTTGGTCCTGCCGTTTTTCATGTTCCAGGTGTGGTACGCGGCGGATAATAACGGCTCGTTCGGCAACGCGATTTCCGCTGGTTTCAAGGCTGGCGCGGCGAATTACCTGAAGATTTTGGGCTTCGTGGTGCTCGCCGGGTTGATCAACATCGTTGGTGCGGCGCTGTTTTTCGTCGGCCTGGTGGTCACGCTGCCTGGCACTATGTTGGCTGCGGCGCACGCGTACCGCCAGATTTCCGGCGGTCCGGTGCCCAAAGAAGCTACAGCGTAACGACGGCGCGTCCGCTGCCCCGACCTTCCAGCAGCGCTCGCCCAACTTCTTCCACGCCATCCAATCCGACTTCTTCGGTGCGGATGGCGTTGGTGTTGACGGACTCGTCGAGAAGCGCCCACGCCTCGTCGCGCAGCGTGTTCGGCGCGTCGACGGAGTTGATGCCCACGAGCTGCACCCCGCGCAGGATGAACGGCAGGACGCTGGCGGGCAGGTCGTTGCCGGCGGCCATGCCGCACGCGGTAGCCACGCCGCCCCACTGCAGCTGCGACAGCGCGTTGGCCAAGACGGTGGAGCCGACGGTGTCCACCACGCCCGCCAGGCGCGCCTTCTGCAGCGGCTTGCCGGCCTCGGCGAATTCGGTGCGGTCCACAACCTCTGCGGCGCCGAGTTCCTTCAGCCAGGCGCCATGCTTATCGACGCGCCCCGTCAACGCCCACACCTCATACCCCCGTGCCGACAGGAGCTGCACCGCGATGGATCCGACGCCGCCGGTGGCGCCGGTGACGAGCACGGGGCCGTCGAGAGGCGAAAGCGCGACGCGCTCCAAACCTGCGACCGAAAGTGCGGCGGTGTAGCCCGCGGTGCCGATCGCGGCCGCCTCGAACGCGGAGAAGCGCTCGGGCACGCGGGTGACATCTTTAGCGTCGATACGCATCTGCGGGGTGTAGCCGCCGTGGCGGCGCTCACCGATGCCGCGGCCGTTGACGGTGACCAGCGTGCCGTCCTCGAGGGTGCCCACCGCGTCGATGCCCGGCACCCTTGGCAGTTCCCGCAGGATGCCGCGGTTGCCGGACAGCGCCATCGCGTCCTTGTAGTTCACCGACGAGTGGCTCACGTTGATCAGGGTGTCGCCCTCACCCGCGAACGCCGCTTGCGGCTCTATGATCTCCGGTCCATTTTCAGTGACAATCAAGCTGCGATTCATGGCCGCCAGCATAGGCGCACAGGCTGATGTCTGCGGACAGTTTAATCTGGTGTCATGGTTTCCGTGCGGCCGACGACTAGGGTGCTGAAGACGCTCAACGGATCTGACAAACTTCCCCCGCGAACTGCCGCGGCGTACCGATGTGCAACGCGAGTCGACGATCCAGATACGCAGGTCAACTACCTGCGGGAGGCGGTTTCACACGCCCAAGAGGAGCTCGCATTAGCCACCTACATTCAGAAGAGATTCGACCAGGGCATCTTCGAACGGCACCGCAGTTTCGCGGATCCCATCTTCGAGTCGCGCGACACGGCGCGGCCAGCTGGCGCGGCGCTGTAGTGCACGCGGGAGGCGAGTATGCCTGGCTTGTCTATGTGTCAATCCACGACCACTTCCACTCGGAAGTGAAAGCTGCATTGCAAGGTATGCGGCGGGCCGGCACACTTGGACCGTCTTCTTTGGACGAATTGATTCTTCAGCAACAGCAGGCCGAGGAAGCAAGACTTGTTTTCAAGATGCAGGCTCTATCGCAAGTTTTAGCTTCGATTAAGGAGTCGGTCGCGGGTGGCGGGCGGTCCACTTTGCGGCTTGACGGTCTCGAGGTCCAAATCGAGGTCGAGACCATCCCGTATGAAGATTGGGACGTTGAACGTGCCCACCTTGAAGTGGGTTGCGTCCCTTAGTGTGGTGTAACG
>NZ_KV835920.1:0-4377 GCF_001838175.1 Corynebacterium sp. HMSC034A01
CATCTACAACGAGGATCGTGCGCAGCGCGCTGCTGGCTTCCAGAGTGCGTTCCAGGGCGTTAACACCGAGCAGCTCGGCATGGCTGCCGGCGCTCTCGGCGCGATCACTGTCGGCTTGCTCATCGTTGATCAGGTCATGCGTGCCTGCGGCCAGGAAGAGTCCACCTCCTCCTACCAGCTTGGTAAGGCAACTGACAGCGAGTTCCTGATGTACGGCTCCTCTGGCAAGCCGTCCAAGGCTGAGGCTGATAAGGGCGAGGCTGAGGATTCCTCCTCTTCCTCTTCCGAGAAGCAGGATTCCGCCAAGTAAGACCTGCCCTTAACCTGTAAAACCCGGTGCCGTCTCGGCACCGGGTTTTCGGCATTTCAGCACCGGTTTGTTGAACAATGGCTGGATTTGTGGTGAAGATCACTCGATTTATTTGTATTTAAAAGTTGGACAAAAGTCGAGGTCAGCGGGTTGAAGTTATGAGTTTTGTCTTAATATCTGGACTTTTATGGCTTTCAGGGGGGTTAAGGACTTCTATTCGTCGGTTCATTGCGATTGAATAGGGGTCTGTCAGTTTTGGGGTCCGTGTTCAGGATTTCTCCAGGCTGCTTCGAATATCTCCCTAGACGTTGAAGGACTATGACGTTGCATAACGCAAACCTGAAAAAGCGCATCCTGGCATCGATGGTTGCCGGTGCCGTCGCATTCGGTGGCGCAGCCGTTGTCGCTCCCGCCGCAGACGCAGACGTGCGAATTACTAGCCAGTACTCCACTCTCGACGACTCCGTTGAGCAGGCTGTCGTCGACTACAACCAGAAGCAGGTCTGGGACGACAACGCCCGGCTGTCTGGCCAGTACAAGACCGCGTTCGGCCCGGGCTGGTGCATCGATGCCCACCTTGCAACCCCGACGCCCAGCACCGCCTACGAGGTGCGCAAGCTCGACGGCACCTCCGGCTTCTACGGCTTTAACGGCGACATGGGCGGCAACCTCAAGATCGACGAGGACATTGAGCGTGCCGCCATTAACCTGACCAAGCTGATGCTCACGGACCTGAAGCAGGGCAAGTACGCCGATGCCAAGGCCAAGAACTCGGCACTGCAGGCGCTGCTGTCCAACAACAAGCAGACCCTGAACGACCTGCGCGGCTGGGTTGCCGGCAACCCGAACGTCCACGTGCCGGGCGTGAAGCCGGTGACCCCGCAGCAGTTCCTGCAGTGGACCGGCTTCGAGGTGCGTAAGAGCTACTTCGAGCAGACCGGCCAGGCCAACTACTACCTGGTCAAGAACGACGCTGCGTCCTCCCGCCTGAACGTCAAGGACGGCGAGTACGTCACCATCCTGCTGCCGCGTTCCTATAACGTGTACGAGGACCTGTCCAAGGAGCCGACCAACCAGCGCATCGTCACCATCGCGCAGCCGGGCCTCGAGGGCTTTGAGCCGGACGTGGAGGAAGATCCGAAGCCGTCCACCTCCACCTCCACCTCGACCACCGTGGTTCCGGGGCCGACCGTGACCGAGACCTCCACCGTCACCGGCGCACCGGAGACCAAGACTGAGGCCACCACCGTCACCAGCACCCAGCGCGAAGAGAAGACCACCACCAAGGAGGTCGAGCGCTACTTCCGCCACTACTCCTACGCCTTCGACTTCCGCTTCAGCGAGAAGTCCGAGGAGATCGAGGTCAAGGACCTGGGCTCCTGGGAGATCGACTTCGTCGACGACTCCAACGGCCTGGTCGAGGTGACCAAGGAGGTCCGTGAGGACGGCACCTCCGTCCTCGTGGTCACCCCGAAGAAGGAAGGCAGCGGCAAGGTCCGCATCGTTGTCGTGGACAACAAGGGCAACCGCCACGAGTACATCATCGACGTGGTCAACGAGTCCACCACCGTGGAGACCACCGGTGAGGTCACCGTGAACAACCACTACTTCAACGTGGGCGTTGCCGGTGTGAACCAGAGCATCGATATCCCGGCCGGCTGGGACTACGAGATCACCGACGGCAAGGGCCTGGTCACCACCGAGGAGAAGGACGGCAAGCTCAACGTCAAGATCAACGACGGCGTGCTCAGGGGCAACGTCAAGATCGAGGTGTTTGAGAAGAACGACAAGGGCGAGAAGACGGGCAACAAGAACGTCTACGAGTTCAACATCGACGCCGCTTCCGACAAGTACACGCAGACCCGCGTGATCGGTAACGCCAACTCCTACAAGCTGGAGATTGAAAACGTTGAGAACAAGCCGGAGATCGTCTCCGGCGAGGACCTCATCGAGTCCATCGAGAAGCGCGACGGCTTCTGGATCATCACCCCGAAGCCGGGCGCCGAGGGCAAGGTTGTGCTCAAGGCTGTGGACGCTGAGGGCAAGACCCACACCTACACCCTGGACATCAAGCCGGGCGTGAACGTCCTGGTGGACGTTGAGACCCACCTCATCCAGGAGGGCACCACTGTCGACGTTAAGACCTCCGGCGACGACTGGGAGCTGGAACAGACTGACGGTAACAAGGACAACTGGAAGATCGAGAAGACCGACAACGGCTTCAAGATCCACAACAAGGTCAACGGCACCGGCATCTTCAACTTGTACGCTCCGGACGAGAACGCGAAGGACGGCCGCGTCCTGGTCGGCGTCTACACCATCTCGGCGAAGCCGCAGGAGCAGAACGAGTACGAGGTTCCGAAGTTCACCCAGGATCTGGACGACCGCAACACCGCCGAGTTCAAGCCGGGCAACGAGGGCAACACCTTCGAAATCATCGAGGGCAAGGACAACGCCACCCTGGTCAAGACCGAGGACGGCAAGTACCGCGTGCTGCCGAACCCGGGCTTCGAGGGCAAGATCGTCGTCGCTGAGAAGTCCCCGAACGGTAAGACCGTCGCCGAGTGGACCCTCAACGTCACCAAGGGTGAGGTCGAGGAGAGCACCCTGGAGGCTGAGTCCAAGGACGAGCTCAACATCTCGGTCAAGAACCAGCGCATTGTCAAGGGCGAGCACCTCATCGACCGCATCGAGGACGGCAAGGTCTACTTCAAGGAAGGCGCTGAGGGCCAGGTCATCATTGAGAACCTGAACTCCCGCGACCTGCCGTTCCAGCGCTGGACCATCGACGTCACCCCGTCGAAGCCGCGCGAAGAAGACGTCACCCTCAACTGGTCTTCGAAGCTCACCCTCACCATCCCGGAGGGCTCCGACTACGAGATCACCGACGAGTCCCTGGTTGAGGTGACCAAGGACGGCAACAACCTCATCGTCACCCCGAAGGAAGGCGCCAAGGGCACCACCCAGGTCAAGATCAAGAACGACCGCGGCGTCTACGTCATCTACAACATCGACGTGGTCCCGGGCGGTAACGGCAAGGGCGGCAGCTCCGAGTCCCGCGAGCAGAACTTCAAGCTCACCGAGGACGGCAGCTTCACCATCACCCGCATCAACAAGAACGAGATTCGCATTGATGAGGGCGAGAAGTACGTCAACGTCGAGTTCGACGAGAAGACCGGCAAGTGGGTCCTGACCCCGAAGGGCAAGGACTCCATCGGCAAGACCGTCACCGTCGTCGAGGTGGACAAGAACGACAAGGTGGTCAAGCGCCACACGATCGAGATCGTGGAGCAGCCGACCCCGCTGAAGTTCGTTGAGGAGCGCGTCGTCTACGAGCGCAACATCAACGACAAGATCGTTCCGGGTAAGAACAACACCCTGCATGTTGTCCGCGGCAAGGACCTGATCACCAACCCGGCGCCGGACTCCAAGGGCCAGCTGTTCATCCAGCCGACCGAGGACAAGCACGGCTCCATCCTCGTTGAGGAGCGCGACTCCGAGGGCAACCCGGTCCGTCTGGTTGAGATGGAGATCCCGCGTACGTCTGAGGGCCTGACCCCGCCGCAGCTGGACGTCAACGGCACCCCGGACAAGGGCATTGACATCAACGTCAAGGGCGGCGAGAACTCTGTCGAGGTCTACGTCTGCTACAACGACGACTGCACCAAGAAGAAGCGTCTCGAGCCGGGTAAGGAGATCGAGGTCTCCGAGGGCGGCAAGCTGCGCGTCCTGCCGGGTGCGCACCTTGACGGCGGCGTGAAGCTGATGGTCGTTCCGGTTGAGAACGGTAAGCTTCAGGGCAAGGAAAAGGTGATCATCAACATCACCCAGCAGGGCGAGACTGTCCAGGAGAAGGGCTCCTCCAGCGAGCTGGACGGCAAGTGCATTGCTTCCCTGGTCGGCCTGTCCGCTCCGCTGCTGCTGGCTATCCCGCTGGGCATCCTGTCCCAGGTCCAGATCCCGGGCCTGGAGGGCGTCTCCGCGCAGATCAACGGCGCTATTCAGGATGCGAACAACCGTATCCAGCAGGGCCTGGGCATCTACAACGAGGATCGTGCGCAGCGCGC
>NZ_KV835921.1:0-305 GCF_001838175.1 Corynebacterium sp. HMSC034A01
CTGCCCACCGAACACACATCGATGACGGTGATTGCAACGATCCAGCAGATGGTCAAAGACCTCAACGCCGAACAGCTCAAGACCATCACCTGGGACCAAGGCGTGGAAATGGCTGAAACCGCACGTGTGCGCATCAAAGACGGCTGCGAGGTGTACTTTTGCGACCCGCACTCGCCGTGGCAGCGGCCGACCAACGAAAACACCAACGGTGAGATCCGCCGCCGGTTCTACAAGAAAGGCACCGACTTCGCCGAAGTAACCCCCGAGCACGTCGCCTGGGTACAAAACGAACTCAACGACACACC
>NZ_KV835922.1:0-2317 GCF_001838175.1 Corynebacterium sp. HMSC034A01
GTGTGGTTGTGTTGTTTGTGTTTTTTCCCCGAGTAGCAGCGGGCTCGTGGAATCTGCTGTGAATCTGCCGGGACCACCCGGTAAGCCTAAATACTCAGTGTGACCGATAGTGGATAGTACCGTGAGGGAATGGTGAAAAGTACCCCGGGAGGGGAGTGAAAGAGTTCCTGAAACCATGCGCTTACAATCCGTCAGAGCATCTTTTGTGTGTGATGGCGTGCCTTTTGAAGAATGAGCCTGCGAGTCAGCGGCATGTCGCGAGGTTAACCCGTTTTTGTGGGGTAGTCGTAGCGAAAGCGAATCCGAATAGGGTGGCAAGTGGCATGTCCTGGACCCGAAGCGGGGTGATCTACCCATGGCCAGTGTGAAGCAGCTGTAAGAGGTTGTGGAGGCGCGAACCCACTTAGGTTGAAAACTGAGGGGATGAGCTGTGGGTAGGGGTGAAAGGCCAATCAAACTCCGTGATAGCTGGTTCTCCCCGAAATGCATTTAGGTGCAGCGTGATGTGAGCTTGCCGGAGGTAGAGCTACTGGTTGGTTGAGCGGGACTATCATCTTAGCGACGTCAGCCAAACTCCGAATACCGGTGAAGTGGTGCATTGCAGTGAGACTGTGGGGGATAAGCTTCATAGTCGAGAGGGAAACAGCCCAGATCGCCGGTTAAGGCCCCTAAGGGTGTGCTAAGTGGAAAAGGATGTGGGATCGCGAAGACAGCCAGGAGGTTGGCTTAGAAGCAGCCATCCTTGAAAGAGTGCGTAATAGCTCACTGGTCGAGTGGTTCCGCGCCGACAATGTAGTGGGGCTCAAGCACACCGCCGAAGCCGCGGCAAGTCCTTTGGACTTGGGTAGGGGAGCGTCGTGTGTGGGGTGAAGCCGTACTGGAAGGAGCGGTGGACTGCATGCGAGTGAGAATGCAGGCATGAGTAACGAATGGCAAGTGAGAATCTTGCCCGCCGGATGACTAAGGGTTCCTGGGTCAAGTTCGTCTTCCCAGGGTGAGTCGGGTCCTAAGGCGAGGCCGACAGGCGTAGTCGATGGTTAACGGGTTGATATTCCCGTACCCGTATGTGCGCGCCCAGTATCGAAGCGGTGATACTAACCACCCTGACCCGCTGGCCGTTGCCACTTTTCGAAGTGGTTGGTTGGTGGTGATGCGTGGGGCCTGATCCGTTGTAGGTCAGTGATGGGGTGACGCAGTGAGGTAGCCGAGCCGCTTATTGGATTGCGGTGCAAGCGTGTGGCACGACACCATGGTCAAATCCGGGTGTCACAAGTGTGAGGCGTGATGCGTAGCCCATGTTGGGTGATGTTGGTGATCCTGGACTGCCGAGAAAAGCCTCTAGCGATGTGCATGTACGGCCCGTACCCATAACCGACACAGGTGGTCAGGTAGAAAATACTAAGGCGAGCGGGTGAACTGTGGTTAAGGAACTCGGCAAAATGCCCCCGTAACTTCGGGAGAAGGGGGACCTGCACTGGTTACCGGTCATACGATTGTGTTGCTGGTGTGGGTCGCAGAGAAGAGAGGGGAGCGACTGTTTATCAAAAACACAGGTCCGTGCGAAGACGGTTAAGTTGATGTATACGGACTGACGCCTGCCCGGTGCTGGAAGGTTAAGAGGACCTGTTAGACCCCTTTGTGGGTCGAAGCGGAGAATTTAAGCCCCAGTAAACGGCGGTGGTAACTATAACCATCCTAAGGTAGCGAAATTCCTTGTCGGGTAAGTTCCGACCTGCACGAATGGCGTAACGACTCCCCTGCTGTCTCAACCACAGGCCCGGTGAAATTGCAGTACGAGTAAAGATGCTCGTTTCGCGCGGCAGGACGAAAAGACCCCGGGACCTTCACTATAGCTTGGTATTGGCATTCGGTGCGGTTTGTGTAGGATAGGTGGGAGACGTTGAAGCATGCACGCCAGTGTGTGTGGAGTCGTTGTTGAAATACCACTCTGACCGTAGTGGATATCTAACCTTGGCCCATGATCTGGGTTGGGGACAGTGCCTGGTGGGTAGTTTAACTGGGGCGGTTGCCTCCCAAAATGTAACGGAGGCGCCCAAAGGTTCCCTCAGCCTGGTTGGCAATCAGGTGTTTAGAGTGTAAGTGCACAAGGGAGCTTGACTGCGAGACTTACAAGTCGAGCAGGGACGAAAGTCGGGACTAGTGATCCGGCACCTACTTGTGGATGTGGTGTCGCTCAACGGATAAAAGGTACCCCGGGGATAACAGGCTGATCTTCCCCAAGAGTCCATATCGACGGGATGGTTTGGCACCTCGATGTCGGCTCGTCGCATCCTGGGGCTGGAGTAGGTCCCAAGGG
>NZ_KV835923.1:0-1871 GCF_001838175.1 Corynebacterium sp. HMSC034A01
CAGACAAAGAACCCGGCTTCTCAACAACCTCGAAGGATCCGAGATCCTGTCGTGGGGTTTCCGAAATCTCTACGGAGATGCCCTGCTGAGTCTTAGTTTGCGCAGTTTCCTGAATCGTGAGTGACTGCCTACCAGCCGGGACACCGACGAGCTCGAAGTATCCGTCTTCATCTGTTGAAGTCGTGACACCGTCGACATCTACCTTTGCTCCAGCGACTGGTCGCCCTTCCTCATCCAATACTCGGCCGGTAGCTCGAATAGGGACAAGATTGAACGTGAAACGTCCGTCGGCGTTCGTATCCCAGCTATCAGTATTCCTGCGCGGCGTAACGAAACCGGAGGGGTGGACAACCTCTACCGTGTAATTCTTGCCAGTAGGAACGTTCGAGAATGAGAACGTTCCTTCAGAGGAAGTCGCAGTGGTATCGACGACCTTATCCCCGTCACGAAGTCTCACCTGCACCCCACTGGCAGGCGCATTGTTCTGCTCGGGGAACTGCACACGTCCACTCGCTGAAACAGTGCTGGGAACAGCCTCTTCCTTAGTAATCTCAGCGGAGTTGAGTCCTACGGAACTGGGGCCACCACTCCTCGGCCAGTCGGTACCGACTCCCTCCTTAGCGATCAAGTGAAGCTGCGCGTTAGAGGGGATAGTGACCTGGGCGGGCTGCCAGTTTTCATCGTAAAAGCGAATTTTTGCCGAAGGTTTATCACCTGAACGGTCGTTAATAATCCGAGCGTTAATGCCCCCCAGCGTCTGCTTTCCTTGCTGAATCTTGCCGGTCAAGTCAGCCTCTTCAGCAGGAAAGTCCGTGTAATCCAATTTGTCGCCGTCGTTCTGGATGAACTTCATTTCGCTCATCTTGACTTCGGCAGTGGAGCCGCCCGGCAGGTTCCGGCCCTGAACCTGAGCTCGCCACGTGTCCTCTTCGGTTTCCGCGTCATCAACACCGGACCAAAAACGCAGAGGGTCACCCTCTGCAGCCGACGCAAACGGCGCGGGCCTGACCGGATTCTCAGGGCCAACAACGCTCGGCACGGTCAGCCCGGCCAGCGCCAGGGAAACGGACGTCATGCCGGCAATGACGGAGCGCTTGCCGGAGTGGCGGCGCGGGTTGCGGTCCGCGGAGGACATTGCGTTGTAACGCCCAGGGTTCGAAGGGCCCTGGGCGGCAGCGTCCGAGTTGAACTCGAACGGGGAGGAAGCGTTCTTCAAGATGGCTCCAATGGTTGTTTTTGCAAATGGGAGAAATTCGAGGAAGAAGTACATAGAACACACTTCTCCCGCGGAACTGCGCATTAAACTACCAATTTGGACAGTCGCTTTCAAGGAAGCGCCAACATTGAAAGCGCAGTTAATCAGGCCTTTTTCAGGTTTGAAAGGTTTTCTAAAGTTCCTAATAAACTGCCCTCAGGTGCGGGTTAAACGACAAAAAGTGTGTCCAGAATCGGCGATTTCTGGGGATTGACCTGTAGGTTTCAAGGAAATATATGCTCCGGGGGCATATATCTGGGTCTCGAGCGTTCAATCCTCGGTGTGGCAGCGTTGGCGTGCTATGTGCGGCGTGGTGTGGTGTCGCAATGTCAAAGAACCAACCACGCTGCTACTGCGGCGGTGAAATGAAACGCAACGGCACCACCAGCAAAGGCACCACCAGATGGCGGTGCAAACAATGCGGCGCCTCCAGCGTGAAACGCAGAAGCGACATCACCAACGCGGCGGCGTTCACCGCCTTCATCGACCACCTCACCACCGGCGCCAGCCTCGATACTGTTGCCCGCCGCGTGGGGTGCTCGTCGCGCACGATGCAACGTCGATTCGAACCGTTCTGGCTCGTTGATGGAGGGTGTCCGATTCTTTGTGTGCGGGG
>NZ_KV835924.1:0-844 GCF_001838175.1 Corynebacterium sp. HMSC034A01
AAAAACACAAACAACACAACCACACACACCTTCACGTACAGGACTCATCACCTACTCCGGTGCACCATCCCAGATGCTTCCGCTGATATGTGCGCATCGCGCTTGCAGTCGGCAGCCTGCAACATTTACGCCCCACAACACCGCACACGCAACCCCTGCCAGGTATCACACGCACACGGTTTAGCCTCATCCGCTATCGCTCGCCACTACACACGGAATCACAATTGTTTTCTTCTCCTACGGGTACTGAGATGTTTCACTTCCCCGCGTCAACCCCCACACAGACTATGTATTCACCTGCGGGTAACACCACACAACTGGTGCTGGGTTTCCCCATTCGGACATCCTCGGATCAACGCTTTGTTGGCAACTCCCCGAGGCATAACGCAGCCTCACACGTCCTTCATCGGCTCAGCATGCCAAGGCATCCACCATACGCCCGTAACAAAACACACGGACACACAAACAATCAAGGTATAAACACCAAAACACAAAAAAGAAAGATACTCGCGTCCACTATACAGTTCTCACACAACACAACCCCCACACACAACCAACCACAACACAGTGGCCAATCCAGCGCAAGGGCCCAACAGGAACAACATGTGCTGCCCCAGACACCCAACAGTGCACCAACATAAACAACCTTTTGTCACGCAAACCGGATGCATCCACCCAACCAACACCATGTGAACGCACAACCATCACAGGCCAGCCGCACCACCATCCAAGCAGTGCAACCACAACCCGAGGGTGTGTCTCCACCCGGCAAAAATACTTACGCGGCAGTCACACACTCGGCGACTCAACCACACAAACACAACCCACAACTGTGGGCCACAAA